>JAVVGG010000129.1:0-4687 GCA_032249275.1 Desulfurococcales archaeon | reverse complement strand
CCTAAGATCTATGTGGATCTCCTCCCAAGCCTCTCTAACAGCTGTCTCATAGCTGTCCTCCCCAGGTTTTCTAAAGCCTCCTGGGAATGCTATGTGTCCTGACCAGGGATCCCCAGGCCTTTCGACTCTCTCGATGAGAATTATTGATCTGCTAGGCTCTTCATAGATCACAGCTACAGATGCATCATATTCTGGGGATCCACACCCACCGCCTTCCAGGGGTTTTAAAACCATCTCCAGGATTCTAGCGAGTATAGGGTCCATAGATATCTGCCAAGAGCTTGAATAGATCTACCCTAGCCTTTTTAAAGATCTCTATAGTCTTCTCTATATCAAGGGGTAGGAGGAGCTTTACATTGATCCCTGCGCATTTGCCAAGCACCTTAGTGCAGATCATGATGCCCCTTAGAACCCCCACCCCAAGGGTCTCAGAGATCCTCCTGAGGATCTCCTCTCCAAGCTCGAGGGCTTCGAAGAAGCATTTGTCTCCACCCATGGCACAGTGGATCAGGGGTATGTCTGTGGATACTATGGAGTATCTATCCTCTGGGATTATGGAGGCCCAGTACCCATCCTCAAACTCTATTATAGATGGCTCTCTAGATATAGATCCTGAGTTCTGAGCCACAGTATGGGCACCTATAGTGTGTTATCCTCGCACAGGCTGTGCAGAATCTAGACCCTCTGATCTGGCCGCATTTGGGGCATATATAGATCGTTGTATCTCCTACCAAAAGGGTTGTGGAGCATATAGCACATCTATATCTCCTCCACCCCTCATGCCCTTTGGCATTGGCACCGATCATCATGAGCGGTATCTAGAACCACCATCTAGTAGAATGTGTCTCGCCTTATAAGCAGATTAATATGCCTATGGCCAATAGATGTTGGGAGCCATGGCGGCTATAATAGAGATTATGGCTGTAAGCGATGTGCACTCACCAAGATATCTACCCCTTTTAATATCCTCTCTAAAATCCCTACTCAACTACAAACCAGACATTGTGCTCTTTGGAGGAGATATGATAGATAAGGGGGACGTCGGATCTCTAAAACCCCTGCTAGACTTCATATACTCAAAATTCCCCGGCATAGAGATCATATCTGTGTTCGGGAACGAGGAGTATGTTGAGAAGATAAAGATCCTCAGGGAGGTCTATAGCTCTGTGAGGTGGCTGGATGACGAGGCGTGGGAGGGTGAGATAAGGGGTGTCAAGATCTGTGTCTATGGGACGAGGGGCTCTCTCGAGAAGCCGACAAACTGGCAGAGGAGGAATATGCCAAATATAGCGGAGATCTTCGAGAAAAGGGTTGCCATTGCCCGTGAGAACCTTGCAAGGCTAAGGCAGATCTGCAGCGTCTTGATCCTCCTAATGCATTACGCCCCAACAACTAAGACCCTTAAGGGCGAGCCTATCTCCACATACCCATATCTATGCCACAGAGGATTTGAAAGGGTTATAAGCGAGGTTAAACCGGATCTCGTGATCCATGGTCACGCCCACGCCTCAGTGGTTCATAGAGCAGAGATCAACAGCGTCCCGGTATACAATGTAGCAATACCGGCTGTTAAAGATGTTACGAGGATAAGGATCTCTGTTAATGATAGGATTCATCTGAACTCTTCCCCACCCTAGAGGATGGGGGTTCATCGCAACGAGGATAAGGATCTAGATCTGCGATGCTATATAGCTAGCACACTATCTATGAACATTGCTATGAAGACAAGCGCTAGGTAGGGGCTCAGGAACTTAAATGTTCTATAGGCCTCCTCCCTTGTGACGCCGTTGAGATGTCTCATCATAATCTGTATAAGTCTTAGGGATAGATATCCTCCAACTATCAGAGTAACCCATGCTCTGAAGCCTGCTAGTATGAAGTATATAGCTATTAGAGAGAGCATGATGAAGACATGTATTAGAGAGCCCATCACGCCAGCCCTCACACCCTTAACAACTGGTAGCATGGGTATGCCGGCTCTCTCATAATCCCTATAATTATAGATCACTATATACCATATATGGGCGTTGCTCCACACAGCAACTAGGATCAATAGGATGAGTGCTTCAGGAGTTGGATGGCCGGTAAATGCCATATAACCTCCAAACGCTGGCATCCCACCTGCGAAGCCTCCATAGATTACGCTGGTCCAACTTCTCCTCTTAGTCATAACAGTATATATGGGGATATCTATTAGAAATCCGAGAAGACCTGCTATGAATACCCATAGGTTTATCATATAAGATATCCAGAGCCCAATGACTAGAAAGGCTATCGAGATCAGGGCCGCCCTGCCCCTGGAAATAGCTCCCCTTGGTATGGCTCTCTTCTTAGTCCTTGCCATTATGCTATCTATATCGGCATCCAGCACCATGTTGAGACCGGTTGTCCCAAATATTGTGAGCGAAAGGGCTATGAGGAGGTAGAGCGCTATCCAAGGATCTATCGATAGGCCTCCAGCTATTAGGTAGCCGAGCATCCCGGTGAGCATTAGGAGAAAACTCTGCCTGATCTTAAAGAGATCCGAGAGGATCTCAAGAGCGTTATAGCCTTTCAAAAGAATCCCTCTCGCAGTCGTCAATCAGCTCACCTAGGTATATATACTACCTTGAATATATACACCTCTTAGCTCCTTAGCTTTATAAAGGATCGGCTTTCAATTATCTCTAGATAGCCTCTGTGGATCGAGCATCTGTATTAGCAAAATAATTGGGACGGATCTCCGCGAGCTATTTTTGGGCTATGTTTTAACACCATAATATTAGCTTCTAGCTACTAGAGTTTTCTTAGCAAGTCTGTTCAAGACGGCAACAGATATTATCCCTATTAGAAGTGCAAAGGTGTTCACAACCTCACTTGGGATCATCATAGCTGTGCCGGAAACGCCTAGAAGCATTCTTAGTGGGAGGGGTATAGGAGATCTATAGAACCCCACGTTAGCAAGTGTTAGGAACCATATGCCTGCTATAGATGCTGCAACCCTGCTTATTGTGAGTAAGGCTGCTTGTATAGGCGGTGAGTGGAGTAGAACGGGTATTATTAGAAGCGATGCTCCCCAGTATGAATATACGAAGGAGATCGCATATAGGTGCTTCGGGATAGCAACTGTAGCCGCCTTAACCCCTGTCTTTATAGGATCTAGTCCAAATACTGCTGAGGCTGCGAATGCAGACAGAGCTACTGGGGGTGTTATGTCTGCTAGCATAGCCATATAGAATAGGAACATGTGAACAGCTAGCGTGGCTGTATCCTGCGGGATCCCAATTGATGTTGCGAGGTTTATAATAGCGGGTGCTGTTAGAAGGGATGAGAGAACATATGTAGCTGAGGGTGGGATGCCAATTCCGAGGAGGAGTGAGAAGCCCCAGGCAAAGAGTATTGCGGCGAGCAGGTTATTCTGAACCATTGAGAGCAGTGCTAGGGTGAATTTCTGGGATAGGCCTGAGATCACGACCATGGCCATTATAAAGTTAGCCATAGCTATTGAGGAACCTACAGAAGCCATAGGTATGAAACCCTCAGCAAACCCTGTTAATATGTTTCTGAGCCTGGGCCTGAGATCCCTATCTATCGCTGCGATAACAATCGCTAGGATGATCGCTGAGGTAACCGATAGTGGGATGCTATAGCCAAGGAATATCATAGAGGCTATCAACATCGCTGGTGCGAATACATGTATCTTAGGACTCTCCCTCTGTAAGATCTCAACATGCTTTAGCCCAGCTCTCCTCGAATAGTACTCGTTGTAGAGGTATATGGATATCACATATAGCACAGCGGGTATAATGCTCATAATAACAATAGTTGTATATGGTATAGCGAGGAGCTCTGCCATTATAAAGGCTACAGAGCCGAGGACTGGTGGTGTTATTATTGCTAGAGTACCCGCGTTTGCTGAAAGCCCCGCCGCTGCCAGATCATCATACCCAGCCTTCCTAAATATAGGCTTCATAGTGGTGGATATGAATGTAGTGTCAGCAGCCCCCGAGCCAGAGATCATGCCCATCCCAAGGCCCATGAAAACAGCTGCTCTACCAACACTCCCAGGTCTTCTACCCATCCTCGAGAGGAAGGTCCTCGCCATAGCATCTCCATATCCAAGTACCCCTAGCACCCCTGAGAGTATTGTGAAGTAGGCAACATATTTCAACGAAACACCTGTTACTAGCCCGAAGAGTGCTGCCTCGCTCTCAACATAGATCTTGCCTATTAGATAGTCTATAGAGAAGCCAGGGTGGTTCCACGGATATGGGAAGCTATTTGCATAGATGTTATAGAGAAGAAATATCGTTGCGATCATAGACATCTCGGGGCCTACATGCCTGAGTATCACGCCCATGAGCAGGAGTGTCTCTGACCAGCCCATCTAGAGATCCGTTGGCAGAGGCGATATAGCCCTGTAGATCAGGTTTTCATAGTCGTAGACCATATAGATATAGGGTGGGATAGAGGCTATGATCCCAACAATATCTAGATATCTTCTATAACCCTCAAAACCAGGTATGATAGGTGATAACATAGCTGCGAACCATACTAGTAGGAGGAGCATAGAGTATATGGGTTGCCAGCCTAGATATTGTATAAGCAAGATTGTTGGTATGAGGGTAAGTGCTGTCGATACATATGCTATCCCAAGCCTGATCCTACCGATTCTAGGTTTATATATAATGCTATAGAGATAGCCAAC
>JAVVGG010000128.1:0-4700 GCA_032249275.1 Desulfurococcales archaeon | reverse complement strand
ACCATCGAGGGACAAGCGGAACAGAGTAGGGCTGAGATACGCTATGATCCCGGTTGCGGTAGAGTGGATATATTGGTGATGGTATGGGCTCTAAGATAGAGGATCTATTTGAGATCATCGGTGTCGATGCGTTACAGGTGCTGGATTCTAGGGGAGATCCTACTGTAGAGGCGATTGTGAGGACAAGAGGAGGTGTTGGAAGGGCTATAGCTCCTTCTGGGGCCTCTAGGAGTAGTTACGAGGCATATGACCTCAGAGATGGTGATCCAAAGATATATAGAGGAAGATCCGTTTTCAGGGCTGTGGAGAATATAAGGAAACATGTTGCTCCTGCCCTCATAGGGTTAGACTCTAGAATGCAGAGATATATAGATAAAAAGATCTTAGAGATCGATGGGACTCCAAACAAATCGAGACTAGGGGGAAACGCCACTACTGCTATAAGTATAGCTGTTTTAAAGGCGGCATCCGATACAGCTGGCGAGCCTCTCTTTATCTATATAGGTGGGCTGGGGGCAAGGGATCTCCCAATTCCAATGATGAATCTCATAAACGGTGGTGCACATGCGGGTAACGAATTATCTTTCCAGGAGTTCTTAATAGTCCCCATAGGCTTTGACAGGTTTTCAGAAGCTCTGAGGGCGGGTGTTGAGGTTTATAAGGTGCTAAAGGATCTTTTGAAGGAGATGTATGGAACCCCCAGCATTAATGTAGGCGATGAAGGGGGATTTGCACCGCCTATGAGGAGTATATACCAGGCCCTAGACATTCTGGTCAAGGCTATATCTAAGAGCGGCTATACACCTGGCGGGGATATATATTTAGCGATAGATGCTGCTGCATCGCAGATCTATGATAAGGGTGTATATAGAGTTGATGGTAAAACCCTATCTAGAGACGAGATGATAGATCTATTTGTTGATATTGCTTCGAGATACCCATTATTATCGATAGAAGATCCTCTAGAGGAAAATGATTTTGAAGGATTCTCGAAGCTGTCGCAGAAGCTAAAGAAGACAATAGTAGTGGGAGATGATCTGCTATCAACGAATATAGAGAGACTCAGAATAGCTCTGGAGAAGGGTTCCATCGGCGGGGCTATTATGAAGATTAACCAGGCCGGAACATATTCGGAAGCTGCAGATTTTGCCAGAGAGGCTATGAGAAGGGGTGTTTTGGTGATCACCAGCCATAGAAGTGGAGATACAGAGGATACAGCTATATCTCATATAGCAGTTGGTCTAGGAACACCTCTTATAAAGACCGGTGCGCCCGCTAGAGGTGAGAGAACCTCTAAGTACAACGAGCTTCTAAGAATAGAACATTATCTCGGCGGAGAAGCCAGATACGCTAAAATTTAAAGATAAGTCAAACTAGAGGAAAGAGGCTGGTTTTTAGGAGTACTGACCTCTTCCCCGTCTTAAAGGGCTTAGGCTTTTAGTTGTAATTTTGGCGATTGAAGAGCAATATTAGCTTTTCTGTCTCTAAGTTATATGTGGAGAGGAGTGTTGAAGATCTATAACACTCTAAGCAAGACAGTAGAGGAGTTTATTCCATCAAACCCTGGTTATGTGAAGGCGTATTTCTGCGGGCCAACTCCATATGATCATATTCATGTGGGGCATGCAAGGGCTTATGTGGCGTTTGATATTTTGAAGAAGACTTTAACGCTTAAGGGCTATAATGTGTTTCATGTGCAGAATATAACAGATATAGATGATAAGATTATAGCTAGGGCTAGAGAGATCAATATTTCTTGGAGAGAACTTGCAGATCTATATACGAGGGAGTATCTGGAGCTGATGAAGGCTATGAGAATATCTATAGATCTGCATCCAAGAGTTACAGATCACATAGGAGACATAATTAGCTTTATTCAGACACTAATAGATAAAGGCCATGCCTATGTAGCTAAAAGCGGATCCGTATATTTTGACGTCACAACATATTGGGATTATGGAAGACTCAGCGGAAGAGGAAAGAGTGATGAATGGAGACAAGAAGAGGAGTTTCTAGCAGAGAAGAGAAATCCCTTTGATTTTGCATTATGGAAGGCTGCAAAGCCCAGCGAACCTTATTGGGAATCTCCGTGGGGGCCTGGGAGACCTGGATGGCATATTGAGTGTAGTGTAATGAGCTCTAGATATCTCGGTAGCGAGATAGATATCCATGGGGGAGGGCAAGACCTAATATTTCCCCACCACGAGAATGAAAGAGCTCAGAGCGAGGCTCTCTTTGGAAGATCTCCATGGGTTAGATATTGGTTCCACGTGGGCTACCTAACAATCTCAGGGGAGAAGATGAGTAAGAGCCTGGGCAATATAGTGACTCTAAGGGATACAATATCTAAGTGGGGTGCTGAAGTGATCAGGCTCTGGATATTCTCTGCCAGTTATAGAAAGAATCTAGAATATAAGGAGGAATCGCTTGAGCAAGCTAGAAACACATATAAAAAGATCGTAGAGGTATACCAGATCCTAAAGAATATAGTTAGGGAGAAGGGGGTTGAGCATAGATTGGAGGAGAGGGATATAGAGATATGGGGAAGGCTATCAAATGCTTGGAAAGGTTTTGTCGCTGCGTTAGAGGACGATCTAGACACGCCAAGAGCCCTTGCATATCTGCATGAAGTGCTATCGATCGCTGGGGGTGAGGTTATAGCTAGGGATAAAGGATCTCTGGCTCTTAAGGCGCTCTCAATTCTGGAGATGATGGATAAAGTGGTCGATATCCTACCGAGGGCTGAGGCGATGCCCGCAATATCTAAGATCGACCCCGAGGATCTGATAAGGTTGATAGTAGAGGTTAGACAGAGACTAAGACAGAGAAAGATCTATGAAGAGGCCGATTGGATTAGAGAACAGCTCATGAGGTTAGGTGTAAAACTTGTAGATGCAAAGGATAAAACTATGTGGGTTTATACTTCCTAGTCCTTTTCTCCTTTGTATTCTTCAGGGATCTCTCTACCTCCTCTTCTAACCTGCTATCTATATCTAGATCTGGTGGTAGTGGGTCGCTGGATAGGATATTCTTCTCCCTTAGAAATTCAACCATATATCGGATATCTATGGAATCGATTTTAATGGGATCTATATGGCCTCCCATCTTTGATCTCAGCCATGCTATGAATTCATCCAGAAGCCCTGCCTCTGTTATCATTGACATTAAATCTTCTCTTATAATTCTCTTAAGATCTTCGGAGGACACTCCAAACACGCTCAAGATAAAAATAGGATTACAATGGATATATAGCTTTTCACACGCTATTATGGGAAGAGCATCGAGATCAGTATTAGCGTGAAGCCCAGCAGAAACATTACCAGTCCAAAGTAGTGAGGCTTTAACCTGAGCGCGAAAACACCGAATTTATATATCCCATATATTGTATAAGATATTATGACAGCACCAACAATGAATAACCCGATCATAAAGACAACCCCTTTAGTACTTGACAGAGTTTCTAAAGCGGTTCCCACCATCGCTTCAATGCCTGGGGGTAGAGCCATATTACTACACCGGTAATCTTCTCTACATGGGATCTATATATAAACTCACACCCATATATCTAATTAGTGAGATGATGAGGGTTAAAAGCGGTGATCGATGAGCTAGCCCAGCTGGCTGATAATGATTCTCATAGGAATTTCTATGAGAAATCTGTCTGATTTTCGACGGTTCAGAGGTTAAAATAGTACATAGCGAGATGGTTGGCTAGAGTTTTACTCATACTCTCTCCAAACATGACCACATTTAACACATTTATAGAACCTAGTTGGGGGTTCATCTGCTCTCCTGGTTTGTAGGAACCAGTATTCAGCTTCGTCGTTACCGCATTTGGGGCACCTAACATCCCTTGTTCTCGGCAAAGCTGTTCTAGGCTTATCGCTATCCAGCACTATTATCTTCTCACTTGGGTTACGCTTAACTTTTGTTGAAGCTACAACTACATTTCTGCTGTTCTCAATGGTCTTTGTATAGCCGCATCTAGGACATCTAAGGCTACCCGATTTTTCGGGCATCATGATGGATCCGCATTGTGGGCAAAACATATGGCTCATATCTATCACACCTCCTCTATATCTTTAGCTCTTATCCTACATCTTACAATATTATACACCCTATATTCGAATATAAGCTTTATCCCTGAAGCAGTTAGAATCTAATGGTTAGTATCTTGAAACACTTATTATATCTGGATATCTAGTTTCAGTTTTAGAGTAGGAGGAGTCATTATTAATATGCTGGATTAGCATAGCTGGGATATGTTAAAAACAACTACTCTTTGTTAATATAACTGCTAGATTATCTTTCTCTCTCTTAGAAGGGCTATGAATGTTCTCATCCACTCTGGCTCATCAGGCGGATATCTTGCCGACACCATATTTCCATCTACCACAGCTGGAGCGTCTACCCATATCCCGCCTGCAGCTATAACGTCATCCTTTATGCCCCACCAACTTGTAAGCCTTCTACCTCTTACCACCCCAGCGCTTATAAGCACCTGCAGGCCATGGCATATTACTGCCACGGGTTTATCTTCTTTGAAGAAGCTTCTCACAATCTCTAGCGCCTCATGCTCTAGTCTAACCCTTTCAGGAGCCCTTCCTCCAGGTATCACCAATATGTCGAAGCTCTGCTTCAAGGCTTCTCTGAATGATAAGCTAGCTCTTACCTTATACCCATTCTTCCCAGTTATATCC
>JAVVGG010000127.1:0-4709 GCA_032249275.1 Desulfurococcales archaeon | reverse complement strand
ATTAGAGATAGAAAACTATGCTGGGAAACTGCAAAAGAGCTCCTGCTTAAAACAGGGATCAGTGATCCCGATCGTGTGATGAAGCAATACCCACACCAGCTCAGTGGAGGTATGAAGCAGAGAGTTCTAATAGCAATGGCCCTATCAACTTCCCCCAAGCTTATAGTTGCTGATGAGCCGACATCTATGTTGGATGCTACTCTGCAGGCACAGATATTGGATGTGCTTTCAGATATAAAAAGGGAGGGCCTATCAATTTTAATGATTACACATGATCTTGGGGTTACGGAGCGAATATGCGAGAGGATCTACATAATGTATTATGGGGAGATCATGGAGTTTGGAAGTGTAGAGAAGATCTTGAACAAACCCCTCCACCCATATACAATGCTGCTGTTAGAACATGCATTCCTCGGATTCAAATCAAGTGGTAGAAAGGAAACTGGGTATAGGGATATGGAAGATCTTAGGATCTACAAGAATGAGAATGGATGTATATTTAGCTCTAGGTGCCCCTATGCCTTCAGCAGATGCTTTGCTGAGAAACCAAAGATATTGGGAGATAGTAGTAGTGGCGTTAAATGCTTCCTATATTAGAGGGGTTTCATATGGCGCCTATAATGATGCTAGAAAATGTCTACAAATATTATCCAGCTGTAGAGACGATTTTCAGAAAGCCGAATCTATTTATAAAGGCTGTTGATGGCGTAAACCTAGAGATTAGAGAGGGCGAGGTGCTAGGGGTAGTAGGTGAATCTGGATGTGGCAAGACAACCCTGGCTAGGATAGCTGCTGGGCTTCTTAAACCAGATAGAGGTAGAGTTCTGTTTAAGGATATAGATATCTATTCTAGCAAGATTAGTAAAGAGTTAAGGAAGAAGATCCAAATGATCTACCAGGATCCTGAGGTATCGTTAGATCCTAGATATAGTGTGAGGAAAACATTGGAAGAGGCGTTGAAAGCATCTGGAAGGGATGTAACCGAAATACGGGATCTGTTAAAAATATTGAGATTACCAAGCGATATATTAGATAAAATTCCGCAGCAGCTTTCTGGTGGACAGAAGCAGAGGGTTGCGATAGCGAGGGCAATAGCTATGAGACCTGAGCTCCTAATAGCTGACGAGCCAACCTCGGCCCTTGATGTAACAACAAGAACGCAGATCCTCAATATACTATTAGATCTAAATAGGGAATATGGCATAACGATAATGCTAATAACGCATGACCTAGGAGTCGCCGCTTATATGAGCGATCGTATATCAGTCATGTATCTAGGAAAAATAGTTGAGGTTGGAAAGGCCGAGGAGGTTATTAAAGACCCTCTCCATCCATACACCATGGCCCTAATTACGTCTAGCCCATCAGCATCTAAACTATCAAAAGTCTCTTTAAAACCCATCGGAGAGGTGGCATCATTAAGAGAGATTCCACATGGCTGTAGGTTCCACCCTAGATGCCCGTTTGCTATGGATATATGTAGGAGGGAGGAGCCCCCGTATTTCCAGATAGATAAAGACCATATATCAGCGTGCTGGTTACATAGGGATTAGAGAGGGTTCTATAATCCTAGGCTATATGTGTCTAGAATATCGATCGTTATGACCACTACTTTTATATATTACCAGCTCGAAGAGTCAATGAATCTTTTAGTCTTCATTGGTTATCTTTCAGAAGTTTTGATCTTTATTGATGAACGTTTATAGTAGTTTTTAACCTAATATACTTAAAAATACTTTATAAAATAATATTAGGGAATAGCAATGGATGAGTATACAGGGTATGCGGTTGAGATACTATCTGAGATCATAAGAATACCGACTGTGAATCCACCAGGTCTTGAGTATAAGAGTTGTGCTGATGTTCTCTCGAAAAGGCTAGCTGAGATAGGCTTCGAAGTTGAGGTGGTTGAGATACCAGAGGAATATTTAGATAAATATTATCCATATTCTCCACAGCATCGAGGATATCCAAGGCTTCTAATATATGGTAGAAGGGGAAGAGGTGGCAAGGTTTTGCATTTCAATGGGCACTATGATGTTGTTCCTCCTGGTAGTGGGTGGACGAAGAATCCTTTTACGCCTGTGATAGAAGGGGATAGGATCTATGGTAGAGGTTCTACCGATATGAAGGGAGGCATCGCGGCTATTATAGCTGCGCTCAAGAAGATCCAAGATCAAGGGCTCGGCAGAAATCTAACCATAGAAGCTCTATTTGTACCTGATGAGGAGGCCGGTGGAATTGGGACAAGATACTATACAGAGAAGATATTAAGAGCTCCGGACTATGTGGTGATAGCTGAGCCCAGCACGTCTGAAAGGCTTGTTATAGGGCATAAGGGCCTTGTAAGAGGGCTTGTTAGCGTCTACGGAAAGCAGGCACATGGAAGCGCTCCATGGCTTGGTGAAAACGCCTTTCTAAAGGCTTCCAAACTCGCTCTCAGGTTTATGGAGCTATATGAACCCATTCTTGCTAGCAAGACGACAAATGCGCCAGTGGATGAGGAAAGGGGTAGGCACCCAACTATAAACCTAGGAGGATACGCTGAATCTCTTTCTAAAAAGGATAACACTGTTCCGGGAGAGTTTGTTTTCAGTATAGATAGAAGGGTGATCCCTGAAGAAAACATAGATCATGTGATCAGCGAGCTGAGGGAGATTTTAAAGAGGGCCTCTGAAGATGTTGGGGCGAAACACGAGCTCAGAATCTTAAGTGCTGTCCCACCATCTCTAACACCTCAAGATTCCCTACTAGTTAAGGTTAGCAACACTTGTATAGAAAGGATTTTAATGGTTAGGCCAAGGATCTCTATAAGTACTGGGAGAAACGATAGCGTTTATTACAGGTTAAAGGGGTCTGAAGTAATAACATTCGGCCCAGGCGTTGAGGGGATAGCCCATATGCCTGATGAATATAACTCCATCCGAGAGATCAGTAGATCCATAGATGTATATCAATGTATGGCTAGCTCTCTCGATAAAGCAGGTTGAAATTCCTGACAGCTGGGAAGTTAATACAGATAGAAAATCTAGATTCTTTTAGGTATAAACCGCGTTGCTATTTATATCAGAATTGATCAAAAATTAATATATATTCATCTGATCTCTCCTTCACCTTGAAAGGGCGAGGCTCTCATTTGTAATTTGTGTATATAATTGTGTAGAGATTAAGCCGGTATTACATAGCCTCTGCATTCCCTAGTTCCCACGGCTATTCTATATTTTCCTCCAGGCATAATAATCTGAAGAAGCCCACCTATCCTTAGAACCCCACCTCTATAGAGTATCGGTGAGTAGGTTCCTTCGAATAGGATCACTTCGTCCACCCCTCGCACATCGGATGGGGCATCCAAAATCCTGTCTACATAGGCTCTTCCTGGGTATTGGAGGGAGCTGCATTGCTGTGGAGGAACTTCTATTCTTGCTTCCACACATTTGCCTGTGTTTATAGCTAGTTCTTCGCCATATCTACGTATATCCTCGGGAAATATGAAGGTTGTTTCAACACCTCTGAATATGATCCTCCTATAAGGGCTATACATGGCCTTCCCAACTTCTAGGGGTACTCCATGTAGCTTTGCAATAGTGTCTACCCATCTTTCGAGATCCTTGCCGGATAGAGGCTTTCCTATCTCTCCAGCTTTATCATATATTTTAGATGCATTTGCACAGCCATATATTATAATATCTATATCGCTTCTACCCATAGAGTAGAAGGAGCCTAAAAGGCTTCCTCCAATGCCTATGTCTCTTAGAGATATGCCAGCGATCCTCTTCACATAGTCTATAAGCTCTGAAGCAACAGACTCGAGAGGATCTCGAGGTCTGATATATATTTCATAGCCTCTCTCTTCGGGCAATAGGTGCTTCCAAATATCTAGATATCCTATGCTAGGCATCTCAGCACCATATACAACGTCCCATGAACTGGATTGATATGATCTTAAAACTCTCTCGATATGCGATACCGAATACCTCTCAACGACCCTCTTAAGCGGGACCCCCATTAACCTCCAAATAGCTAGGCTCCTTCGATCCTCAATAGGCACATATTTCACATATGTAAATACCCTCCCTGGGGGATGTGTTGATCCAAATACTATGTGGATCTTCAGCTCTCTATCAATGATCATATCATGATCTATAGGCTCTCTACGGATCACAGCTAACCCTAAAAAGTTAGTGCTATTTCTACTTATATCTCACTTCTGGTCACTCCTGATACCTCGATAACTTTTAGATCCATACAATTGTTCTACAGCTGAAAGCCCCCCTTTAAGGTAGGGAAGGGGTCAGAGTAGATATAGATCGAGAAGCTCATGAGGATCTCAATGAGCAGTTGTTAAGAATAGAGACTGCGAGGAGATCTACTAATCTCTCTTAGGGAGATAAACTCCCGAGAAACGAGCGGGTTAGCTAGATAGGAGAATAAGACGTCTGACCTCTTTCCCTTTCAATCTCCCCCTACCCACTGATGTGAAGATCCACGGCCTTAATATTAATAGCTTTCAACCCTACTATCTATTGAGCGATTCATCGGCCCTCCATCTATTCGGGCTTATATCTGCATCTGGGGCTATATCCTTTTCATGGTAGTGGGGTGCTTTTATATTCGTTTATTGTCTGAACTTAGGCTTATAATCATCCAGTTCATAATTGCATTGATGATAAGGCGATATCTCTACTAGATCTTGGTGTGGAGAGACCTCG
>JAVVGG010000126.1:0-4780 GCA_032249275.1 Desulfurococcales archaeon | reverse complement strand
TCTGTGAAGATCTTGGCGGGCCCGCGGGGATTTGAACCCCGGACCTCCGGCTCCGCAGGCCGGCGCTCTATCCTGGCTGAGCTACGGGCCCCATATTATTTTAGTTTTTGTTCTAAGAAATAATCCAGCTCTGCTTTGTGTTTCCTCAAAGTAATTAGGAGTCTAGAGTATTTATCTGTAGCTTTAGGAACTATCTCTGAGGAGTGTTTCTTTGATTAGATGTTTGGAGGTCTTCGAGACTAAGGTGGTTAGTGCTTGGGAGGCTCTCTCATGTATAGAGGATGGGGATGTTATAGCGATATCTGGTTTTAACATGGCCACCACACCTGAGCATCTTATTCTAGAGCTCTTCAACCTATACAAGAAAACAGGGCATCCAAGAAACTTGTTTATAATCTCAGATGCACTTCCAGCTGTTCCTGGGAGGGCCTTGGATAAGGTTGCTGAGGAGCTCTATCGAGAGGGTGATAGAGACTTTATAAGAGGGGTTTTAATGCCCTATCTAGGCTTTTCGCCATGGCTTCAGAGAATAATTATGGAGGATATGATCGAGGCATATTCATGGCCCCTTGGTATAACTGCTTATTGGTTCAGAGAGATAGCATCTGGAAGGCCTGGTCTCATAACAAGGATAGGTCTTGAAACCTTCCTAGATCCGAGACAAGATGGAGGAGCTATAAACAATGCTGCGAAGAAGGCTATGACATGCAGGGTTGAACTAATAAGAATAGGCGATGAGGAATATCTCTTCTACAGGGCTCCAAAACCCAGGGTAGCCCTTATAAGGGGCACCACAGCTGATTCGATGGGAAATCTAACGCTTGAGGACGAGGGTATAAGAGGGACTGTGCTTAACATAGCGCAAGCAACTAAGGCTAGACCTAAACCAGGCGTTGTTATAGCACAGGTTAGATGGATAACCGAGAGGGGAACTATAAAGCCAAGAGACGTTGAGGTTCCAGGGCCTCTGATAGACTATATTGTTAGGGCTCCTAAGGAAAGGCACTGGCAGTCGGGATCATTTGAATATGATCCCAGAGCATGCCAGAGAGTAATCCCACCCCTCAAACCAGAGGTTCTAGAGGATCTACCGAGGCAGAGCTGGGAAGAGTATGAATATATAATAGCTAGGAGAGCCCTGATAGAGCTTTTAAAAATAGTTGCCTCCAAGAAAGCACCAGCATTGGTCAACATAGGCGTTGGGATCCCAGCACTGATAACAAGGATAGCAATTGAGGAGGGTCTCTCAAGCTATATAATACCAGTGGTCGAGTCAGGGCCTTGGGGAGGCCTGGCCCTGGCGGGTCAGGACTTCGGAATAGCCTTCAGCCCCTTCGCGCTAACCTCGATCCCAGATACATTCTCGATATTCGAGGGAGGTGTTATAGATGCAGCTGTCCTCGGATTCCTCCAGGTAGACGCTGAGGGCAATGTAAACCCCTCAGCACTACCAGACAGGATCCCAGGGCCAGGGGGCTTCCCAGTAATAGCTGGGGGAGCTCCTAAGAACATATTCGCAGGATCTTTCACAGCAGGGCCAAGAGATATAGTGGTAGGTGAAAAGGGTCTAGAGATAAGGAGAGACGGAAACATAGTTAAATTCGTATCCAAAGTCTACAAGATATTCTTCAGCGGAAGAACAGCCCTTAGATACGGCAAGGAAGTTGTATATATAACGGAGAGAGCTGTCTTCAGACTAGCAGATAGCGGTCTAGAGCTTGTGGAAATAGCGCCTGGGGTGGATATTGAGAAACACATACTGGCTAAAATGGAATTCAAACCTATAATTTCTAGGAGCCTAGAGATTATGGATCAAAGGATCTTCAGGGCAAGGAGAATGGGTCTCGCAGAAGAGATCAGTAAGATCTTTAGAGCATGATCGCCTGGGATGAAAAATAAAAAGCGATCAAAGTTAAAAGGGTTTTAACACCTAGGGCACAGCATATTGTTTGAGTGAGGCTCGTATGCAAGGCATAGATCTCCTTAGAATCTCTAATAAGATCCCCAGCGCTTCTTTAGTCTCCCTATCCGTTAGGATCTTCATGATCGATAGTTGGGGCGTTTTCTCAGATGAGGCTATAGATTCTAGGGATTTACTTATGCACTCTAAACCTCCAACCATTGCAGCCCCGAGCACATTTAGATTCGCCTTTTCAAGTGCATATGGTAGTGAGAGAATGGGAGCTGCCGCCTTAAAAAGTCCGGGATCCACCATGAGATCTGGTAGCTTCTCAACAAGGTAGAGGAGGGGTTTGAGAGTGGTGGTTAGCTCTTCAACAGCCTTTCTAAGCTCTCTAACCTCTTTCAAGAGGTTCTCAAACTCCTCCCTAGTGATCTCTCCCCTCATCATGATCACCCAGGCACATAGCCTAGTAGCCATGCGAAGTACTGCTTCTCGAACATCTCCTTGAACACTCTGGAGAAGCTTGTTGGTGGGAGGAAGAGGCAGTCAGGATATTGAGCCTGCCCTAGAACTAGTTTTGTGAAGTCGCACGCCGCTGCCATTCCAAAGCCTCCCACATCCATGACACATGATCCGAAGACTCTGAACTCGCTTGAAACATATACACCCTTGATCTCTGATATTATCGATGCTAAGGGGTATTTGAGGTATGAGTGCAGTATCACACCAGCCATTCCAAGTCTGAGACTAGGCGCTGCAACATCTCCCACAGCATAGACATCATCGTACTTAGTCCTCATAGTCGGCGGGGTTGGTTTAGCCCACCCAGTCTGTGGATCAGCTATATCGGACTTGGCGACAGCCTCTGGAGGCATATGTGGTGGAATTAATATGAGAGCATCATAGCGTATCCTCTCCCCTGAGGTTGTTACAAGCACCTTGTTACCAGGATCAACCTCTTCGACAGCTGGGTTTTTACCAACACCGACCCAGCCCACCTTCCTCTCAGCCATAAGCCCCTCCATCATCTTGGTAGCCAAAGGGCCGAAGTTCTCGAAGGGTCTTTTAAATGGGTGAACCATGGTTATCTCGATATCCCTTCTAAAGCCGAGGCCGCTGTAGTAGAAGTCTAGGAGAAGAGCAACCTCCCAGGGAGCCGGTGGGCATCTATAGGGAGTGCTATGGACAGCAACCACCAGACGCCCTTTTCTAAAGCCTCTCACAATCTTCCTAACCTCTAGAGCTCCATCAAGCTCCCATGGATGTGGCAGAGGGCCTCCCTTAACCAGATCTGGTCTCGTCTCTGCGCCCAGCGATACTAATAGATAGTCATATGAGATCTTCCCAGCCGCTGTCTCCACAACCCTGTTACCAGGATCTATACCTCTTACCTCGGCTTTGACAAACATAACACCCCTCTTCTCAACCAGCGAGAGGGGCGCTGAAACCTGATTCGGCTCTCTATAGCCCATCATAACATAGAGATATGAAGGCCTAAAATCTGTTCTATCCCTCCTATCTATAAGCGTTATCTCTGCATCACCACCTAAAGCTTCAGATAAGTGTTTAGCAGCAGCTAAGCCGCCAGTACCACCCCCTAATATAACTATCTTCCTCAAAGTATCACCAGATCTATATTTCGACAAGAACTTAAAAACCTAGTAATTAAAGCGTATAATAATATATTGCAACTTATATGCATATATAATATGCTTTTTAACGATTCATAGGATAGCAAATAAAAACTATTAGTTACTTTTATATATATACCAAATTAGACGAAGCGATAATATCGATTCAACATAATTGTTAGAGTAGCTATATTACTTAGATCATGCAAAGACTCATCACCTAAAGTTGAAACCCATACTTCAAACAGTAAGATCTCAGAGATCTTTCTATCTACTTCCTACATAGAAAGCCATTCAGTAGAGACATCGGTGGCTATTATTAAAAGAGAAAGCTATATATTGATTACCAGCATATATAGATATCTAAGGCCTGTCTATGCGTTTACCCGCTAACGGTATTTGATGGTGTTTGTGAATATTTGTATTTCCGTTAGCGGGGTTGCACCTAGGCTCGGGATCACCAGCTTCACCCGAGCTGCATGGGTGCCTGTAGAGCCCAACGCCACTGGGCTCCCACCTGAGGAGAGGTATCTCAAACCGATGTTTATAGCTCCTATAACATTTCTATCTATTGTTAATCCGTTGCTCAGCCTTTCTAGCCTCATCTGTATCTTTATAACCTTTACCCTTCTACCCCATCTCAGCGCAATGTGAGTTACAGAGGAGGTATATCTCTTGATAGGCTTACCGCTAAACGGATCTTTTGATGGGGGTATGCCTCTGACTCCTCAAAAACATGTAATGGCTTGTTATTCAACACCTCCACTAGTTTTGAGGCGCACCACTGGTGGATCCTATGCCTCACTCTCTTCCTAGCATTGCTAGCCATTCTATCCTTACCCCTATGGGTATTCCCAACAACTAGGGCTGTATCGTGTTTCTTAGCGATCTCCTCAATAATCCTAGCTGTTTTATAGATAACATCCCCCTCCCTCTCACGAAGCCTTCTAAGTGATTTCCTAGCAACTCTATCCCTGGTGGATCTGCCTTCTGTTATCCTTCTCCTCCTCTCAAAATACGCTATAACGATCATGCCGATATCCTCTCGATCCTATAGATCTCATGTAATTCCCTACCAACAAAAACAGCTAGGGTAATATTGTTCTCATTTATATCCACTGCAACAGGGTTATCGGGGTTATAAGATACCTCGAATTCTCTGGCTAGTGCTAGATATACGAGGATCTTCCCATCAGTTAGCTTCAGCTTTAACTCGCTTGATGGCTTCCAATTGTTATAGAGATAT
>JAVVGG010000125.1:0-5005 GCA_032249275.1 Desulfurococcales archaeon | reverse complement strand
CCTGTGAGCATCTGATCCTTAGGTAATACCCGCTATAAAGTGCTATGAAGAGATGCTAGGCATTGGACATAGTGGTAATATTTAGTAGGCTTTGATATATATTTATGGGGAGCACATGGGAAGCGAGGCTAAGCCTGTTAAGAGGATTAGGAGCATTGATGAATTGGACGTCTCGCCAAGTATAATAGCTAAGTTGAAAGACTCTGGCTATACTACTCTAGAATCTCTTGTAACCGCTAGCGCTCAAGATCTCAGCGTGACTCTTGGAATACCCCTTCCAACGGCTATGAAGATAATAAATGCTGCACGAGAAGCCCTTGATATTAGGTTTAAGACTGCGAAAGAGGTTAAAATGGAGAGAATGAATATTGGTAGAATAACTACGGGAAGCAAAGCTCTGGATCAGCTGCTCGGAGGGGGTATAGAGACAAAGACAATAACAGAATTCTTCGGTGAATTCGGCACTGGCAAATGCTTCTCAGGAGATACAAGGATCTTGATGATGGACAGAGATAGAGGAGATCTGGCTACGACAAGGGTTGAAGATCTATATTACGAGTTTTCCAAGAAATATGATGTCCAGAGATTCGATGGTGGAGAAGTTATATGGTTGAATAGTGTTGAAGAAAGGCATAGCTTTCTAGTCCCAACTATAGCACTAGATAAAGGGGCGAGGGTTTTCTGGGTAAAACCCGTTGCTATATATAGAGAGAAAATCAGGGGTATCACTAGTATAAGGCTGGCTAATGGATATAGAATCAATGTTACATTAACGCACCCAGTCTTGCTACTCCGAGGGGGTTCCTTTGTATGGCTACGTGCTGGATATGTTAGAGAGGGGGATCACATAGTTAGGATTACCGATAGCTATATGAATACTATAAAAGATCTTGGAAAAGAGATAGGCGGTGATCCCGGAGGCAGATCTCTAGAGGCTCTAGAGGTTAGAGATGTTGAGCCGTTCTATTATAACGACTATGTATATGATCTAGTGATCCCCCCAACCCATAACTTCATAACCCCAGAGGGGTTAATCCTTCATAATACACAGATATGCCACCAGCTTGCTGTAAATGTACAGCTTCCACCGGAGAAAGGGGGTTTAGGAGGCTCAGCTGTATATATAGACACAGAGGGGACTTTTAGGTGGGAGAGGATCGAAGCTATGGCCAGAGGCAAGAGGTTGGATCCTGATGAAGTTATGGATAAGATATACTTTATAAGGGCTGTCAGCAGCGATCACCAAATAGCTATTATTGAAGAGCTCAGAGAGCTAATACCTGAGAAGAACATAAAGCTCGTTATAGTAGATTCTGTAACAGGGCATTTCAGAGCAGAATATCCTGGAAGAGAGAACTTAGCTGTGAGACAGCAGAAGCTAAATAAGCATCTACACCAACTGCAAAGCCTCGCAGAGGTATTTAATATAGCTGTGGTGATAACAAACCAAGTTATGGCAAGGCCCGATGTATTCTACGGAGATCCAACAGTAGCTGTTGGAGGACATATAGTAGGACATGCCCCAGGAATCAGGGTTCAGCTGAGGAAGAGCAGGGGTAATAAGAGAATAGCCAGAGTAATCGATGCCCCTCACCTCCCAGAAGGAGAAGCTATATTCGTAATAACAGAGACAGGAATAGCAGATGCAACAGAGTAGACTTAGTTCCTTTGAACCTGAATCCTCTTCCCAGAATTATAAAAGAAGGTCTCGCCCCTTAGCGTGGGAAGGAGGTCAGCTATTGAAATATGCTCTGCTCACACTTTTTCTATAGATCCTTTTAGTTCATAGTTATGGAGAAACCTCCTATTCCGCTCTCGCTTCTACATCTAAATAGCAACTCTGGCTCCTCCCGCCCTGAAGGGCGAGGCTTCCAGTTGTAAATGCAATGATTGAAAATCTCGGTATTGGTATCAGTCGTATAAATCAGAGTGAGATCAAATAACAAAGATCTGGGTGTAGAGCTTATCTAAAGCAACTTATTAACAGTCTTTTGAGATACCATAAGGTAATCACATTAATATTGGCAGTATCTATTGATTCCCACTTGAGATTTTGGTATATTTTTCTATAACTCTTCTAGCAGATCTTGACATTTCTTCTAACTTCTTCAGATCTTCTTCTATATCTAGCTGAGCGCCTCTTCTCTCTAGAAGCCTTCTTGCTACTAATAGGTATCTCTTTTCATCTTTGATCGCGCTCATCTCTATATACATAACCATTGCTACTATCTCTGAGGCTAGCTCTTCGTCGATGGGCTCTTCAGAGTCTTCAAAGTTTTTAAGGCTCTGCAAGATCTCATTTCTGATCCTCCTAACAGCCCTCATCTTGCTTTCGAGATATTTCTCCGCCTGCTCACCCCTTTTTAGCCTTAAGCATGCTGTTCTGAGACCCTTTAATATTGTTATATGTGTATTAACTGCTTCCTCTAATTCGCTTAGAATCATGTGGGGAGTTTTTCCAGAGCTATCCTTGCTCATTTCTTTGCAATCCTCTTTATAGTAGCTATTGTATTATCAGCTATCCCGAGTGTTTTCAATATTTCAGCATTCACCCACACCTCATTCTGGGGAACCCCTTCATCAAGTATAGGCGAGAGCTGTAAACTCTTCCTACCAGCTACAACGATCTCAACCATGTCATCCCCCACCCCAAGTTCTTTAGCCAAAAGAGGGTTTATCTTGGCCTTGCCCTCTTCAATATTATCTACCCTCCTTACCCTGATCCTCTTCTCAACTATCTGCTTTTTCTTACTCTCCCTGAGCATTGATGGAGGTGGGATCACCTTAAGTGTGTCGATAACACTGATCTTAGGACCGCTCTCAGCTTCTTCTTCCAAGCTCTCCTAACCTCCCACCATTCTTGAAGAAGCAGTAGAGGTAAATATATTCAATGAAGCGTATTAGCTCCTATAGAGCTTCAACATAACAGCTATTTAACACTCAAAGAGCCGGAGCTCCAGTTCTGAATTTCTCCCCACCTCAAAAGGTTAAGACTTTCAGTTGTAAAAACGAATATACATCTATATTTCTATTATATTAACAATTATGATAGGGATATACCATGGAAAAGCCTCCCTCGAAGGCTGGGGAAAGCTTTGGAAGATGGTTTGACTGGGTGATATCTGCTGCAGAGATCTATGATTATGGAAGGTATCCTGTTAAAGGTGTTGGTATTTGGATGCCCTATGGCTTTAAGATAAGGGAGAAGGTTCTCAACATTTTAAAAGATCTTCTTAACTCTACCGGTCACGAGGAGATATTGCTACCTCTTCTAATACCTGAGGATATGATCAAGAGAGAGGGAGAGCATATTAAGGGGTTTGAGGATGAGGTTTACTGGGTCACCCATGGAGGCCTAGATCCTCTCGATGTGAAGCTCGCCCTCAGACCTACTAGTGAGGTGGCGATAACCTATATGGAAACTCTCTGGTATAAAAGCTATAGACAGCTACCCAAAAAGCTCTACCAGATTGTGAGCATATTTAGATATGAAACAAAGGCTACTAGACCAATGATAAGGCTGAGAGAGGTAACCACATTTAAGGAAGCACATACATTACATGATAGCTTTGAAGATGCTGATAGACAGGCTAAAGAAGCCATGGAGATCTATGCCAAATTCTTCGACATCCTCGGGATACCTTACATAATATCTAAGAGACCTGAGTGGGATAAATTCCCAGGAGCTGTATATACCGTGGCTTTCGACACTATAATGCCTGATGGAAGAGTTCTCCAGATAGGTACAGTTCACCATTTAGGGCAGACATTTACCAGGGTATTTGAGACTATAATACATAAAAGGGATGGCACACAGGACTATGGATGGCAAACAAGCTATGGCGTTTCAGACAGAGTTATCGCATCCCTGATATCTATTCATGGCGATGATAGAGGAGCCATAATACTCCCAAGTATAGCGCCAATCCAAGTAGCAGTTATACCTATCCCCTCACAAAGTGAGGAAGAGACAGAGAGCATATGGAGATATGCGGAAGAGATAGATCGAATGCTCAAAGATGCAAAGATATCATCCATAGTAGATCTAGATAGAGAGAAAAAGCCTGTAGAAAAATACTATTACTATGAGATAAAGGGCGTCCCAGTAAGGATAGAAGTAGGGGCAAGGGAGTTTAGAGCGGGAAGTGTAACTGTGTTTAGAAGGGATAGCTTCACAAGATTCACAGTTCCTAAAAACGAGCTGGTACAGAAAGTTATGGAAACTCTAGAAGATATTGAGAGAGTCATGAGAGAGAAGGCATGGAGAGAGTTTAAATCACAAATAAAACTTGTATATACAGTCGAGGAAGCCTCAAGCATTATAGCATCAAGAGCTGGCATAGTTGAGATACCATGGTGCGGTAGAGAGAGGTGCGCTATAGAATTAGTAGAAAAAACCGGGGCGAGCAAGATGCTTGGCACGCCTCTAGAGATCCGCGGCCTTGGAGATGCTAAATGCCCAATATGTGGTGACAAGGCCAAGACAATAGCTAGAATAGCAAAAACATACTGAAGGAAACTTAAAAATAAAGAATAAGAACCGTTTAATTCCTTGCTTCGCTGAATAGATCATAAAAAGGGATCTAAAAGAGAGCTTTCACTTGTATTTTTTCCCAAGTTGACAGCAAAGCTTTCAATATTATAGTAGTTTGATAGGAGACATCTTAAAGCACTTAATGCTCCGCAATACCACTCCCAACTAAGCATAAACTCAGAAAGAGATGAGGAAAGCCCATATCCAAAGGAACCAAGGCAACCAAATAACAAGCACAGGAAATTGCTAGGAGAATATCGTGAGCTTACGATAAAGCCCAACAAATATCATCCTTTAAGGCGGGGTTAAGTTCCTAGCTTTCTAGAGAAGCATCTATAGCTATGATGAGATCCATAGATAAGGCTTTAAAAGATTTAAGGGTAAAATTCCAGGGCTCAAACCCTCGATGACTTGGTGGGGGATCCCTACCTATTACCGCTTGTCCCTCCGATGGTTGTTGATTGTCGCTGG
>JAVVGG010000124.1:0-5008 GCA_032249275.1 Desulfurococcales archaeon | reverse complement strand
AGAGATCTTGGTAGTACAGCCTTCTTGGAGATCCATACGAGTATGGAGATCATTGAGATAAATGGGATCATTTGGAGTATTTGATAGGGGATCCATGTTCCAGATGCTTGGAGGATGAAGATGGAAGTTTCGATCGAGGATATTATAACAGCTCCTAGAAGTGACTCTAGGATCCGCCATCCACCGAATATAGCTATTCCAATGGAGATCCATCCTCTTCCTGAGACGATGGTATCTGTATATGTTCCTGTGAAAGTTGAGACAAGATAGGCTCCGGAAAGGGCTATAAGAAGATTACCCATTATAAGGGCTAGAAGCCTGACTCTCATAACATCTACCCCGCTTGTATCGGCAGCTCTCGGGTTCTCTCCAACAGCTCTATAGCTAATTCCCCACCCACTTGAGAATATTAGCATATGTAGGGTTATTATAAGGGCTATGGCTATATAGAAGAGAGGATTTTGCTTCAGAAGCACAGAGCCGAGGAACGGCACATTGATGCTTAGCCAGTCCAGCCCGGTTAACACAGGGATCCTGGGTGGGGTTAGAGTGATACCAATCACTAACTTGTATATGAGTCCGGCAATGCCTATATATACTACGAGGAGTGTTAGCCCTGCTATAAATTGATTAATCCTTCGAACAGAGGTTAGGTACCAGAGTAGAGATCCTGTAGCAAGACCTATACTTGATCCCGCAATAACCCCTAGCCATGTGTTTCCACCCAATAGGTAGGATGTTGTAAAAGTTACCGATGCTGAGAGAAGCATTAACCCCTCGACCGTTACATCAAAAACACCTGCTCTACCAGCTACTATTATACCTGTGCTTGCCAGTATATATGGGATCATTATCTGGAGAATATAGGCTACAAGATCCTCTATAATCACCTTAGAGACACCTCCTTAACAAAGGATCTCCTTAAAAACTTAGGGATCTCAAAGGTAAGGATTACGAGTAGTAGCACACCCTCAATAACAAGTCCCAACTCTGAAGGAACTCCGGAGGTCCTCTGAAGGGCAGCGGAGCCTACCTCGACTACCGAGATCCCCATCGAGGCTATAACAAGCCATACAGGCTCTCCCCTGGCTAGAAGGGCTGCAAGTATAGCTACTAATATATAGTTGCTCTGCATCCCCGATATTAGCCTCATATGAAGACCTGAGACCTCCATAGCACCTGCAAGACCTGCTAGCGCTCCTCCTAAAATTATAGAGAAGGTCTCCCAGAATTTCACATTAATACCATAGATATATGAGGCCTTTTTATTGGAGCCGGAAGCTCTTAACTCGTAACCAGCTACTGTTCTATAGAGAAATAGACCTATACCCAGCACCATGATCACAGCTATTACGGGCATAATGCTCATCCTAGGGCTCGTAACTATGGTGGGCAGAGCAGCCTCGATTCTTATTGGGATAGTCATGGGATGCCCTGCAGCAGTGTCTCTAAGGCCTCCAGTAGCAATCAGATCCACTAAGTAGAAAGAGATGAAATTCATTAAGAGGGTCGAGACGATTTCATTAACTCCAAACCTATATAGGAGATAAGCAGGGATCGAGGCCCAAAGTGCGCCCAAAGAGAGGCCTGCTATTAGAACTAGGGTTGGCATGAGGATGGGTGGAGCATTGACCAGGATCCCTGTAACAGCAGCTCCTATAGCCCCTAAGAGAAATTGACCCTCTATACCAACATTGAATCTATAGGCTTTCAGGGATATAGAGAATGCTAGAGACATTAGCAATATGGTTGAGAACTTCTGGATCAAGAGTGAGAGTATATCGGGATTTGAGAATGGAATAGTTATTATCGAGGCAACACCAGATAAAGGATCGCTCCCGCTCAATGATATTATAATCATGGCAGCTAAGAATGCTAGGAGGAGGGATACTGAGTACTTAATTAGAGACTCGCCCAGCCCCAATCTAGATCCCTAGGTATTCTCAATCCCTGTCATGAGCATTACAGCTTTTTCGCGATCCAGCATCTCAGATCTGAGTGGTATGCTTAGTCTTCCCTTATATATTATGGAAACTCTATGGGATATTTGGAGTACCTCGTCTAGGTCATCAGATATTAGAATTATAGCGGTCCCTTCATTACACATCTCTCTAAGAATCCTGTGAACAGATCGCGTGGTCAGTATATCTAGGCCTCTAGTGATGTTATGAGCTATCAGGATCTTGGGCTTAGCAGCTATAGCCCTAGCTATCAAAGTCTTCTGTATGTTCCCCCCTGAAAGAGATCCTGCAGCTGCTAGTGGTGAAGAGGTCTTGATGCCTAGGGTCTCGATCATTTTCTGCGCCATCTCGTTAATCTTACTATTATCTAGGAAAAAACCCTTAAAGATCTTTCTATGAATCCCGAGGATCATATTTTCAGCAACACTCATAGATGGCAAGAGACCCTCAGCCAACCTGTCTTCTGGTATGTAGAACATGCCTTTTCGCATTCTTTCTCTGTGATCTATATGAGTTATATCCTCTCCAAAGGCTATGATCGAGCCCTTCAGAACCTTTCTAAGTCCTATAATACATTCGGCGAGCTCCTTCTGACCATTGCCAGCTACACCCGCTATACCTAGGATCTCACCCTTATATATTAGGAGGTTTACATCTCGAACCTGTACGCCTCCATCCCCAGGATCGCAGCTAAGGTCTCTTAGCTCGAGCAGGATCTCTCTATTAGTCTTATATGGGTTTATTGAATATTTATACTCATTATCACTCAAGGCTTCAACGATATTACCGAACATCGCTTCTAGCAGCGATCTCTCCTCATACTCTCCTCTCCTGAAGATCTTAATAAGCTCTCCTTTTCTAAGTACAGCGATTCTATCGCTTATGCTTACTACCTCTCTAAGCTTGTGAGATACAAATATTATTGAGATCCCAGCTTTCTTGAGGCTCATAAGGATCTTCTTTAGGATCTCGATATCTTGAGGACTAATATTGGTTGTGGGCTCATCGAGGATCAGGAGTTTCGCGCCTCTGAAGAGAGCCCTCAGGATCTCTACTCTCTGTTGCTCTCCTAACGAGAGCTGCTCGACCCTCGAGTCGAGGTTAATACGGATTCCATATGTCGCGATCATCGATTCAACTAGGGGTCTGAGCTTTTCCCTCCACCTAGGGCTATAGATCTTCCTGGCTTGTTCGCTACCCATTATAATATTCTCAAAAGCTGTATAGCCCTTCACAAGCTTAAAGTGCTGGTGTACCATAAATATGCCGCTTTTTATAGCATCAGATGGGCTTCTAAAGAACTTCTTCTCTCCCTCAACATAGATCTCGCCTGCATCAGGTTTATAGAGGCCGAAAAGTATGTTCATAAGAGTAGTCTTTCCAGCACCATTCTCCCCTAGAAGCCCTAGAATTTCTCCCGAATATATATCCAGACTTATGCCTTTAAGGGCTTGAACCTGTCCAAAGTTTTTATGAATATTCACGATCCTTATAAAGGGCTCGTTACTCACATACATCATCCTCTTCTAGAATATATGTAAATATGTAAAAAATAAATAGGTTATTAAGTGCTAGAAGGAGTATATATAAAAATACATAATAGGAGTAGCAATATATAAGCCTCGGATGTTTATAGTGTTTGGTCAGGTGGCTCGCGTGAAGTATAGAAAGGTTATGGGTATTGCAAGATTAACCCTCATAGTAGTTGTAGTGGTTCTAATAGCAGTTGCATCAGCAGCAGTTGCTATCCTCGCTCCAACGCTCATTAGCCCTAGTAGCCAACCGGGACAGATAAAGCCTACTAAGTTAAGGCTAGCAGCAATATTCCCAGGAACTATACAGGATGCTGACTATAATACTCTGGGGTATCTAGCTATAACAGATCTCAGGTCCCTTCTATCGGTAGAGACTGCATATTCAGAAAGGGTCTCTGTGGCAGATGCTGAGAGGGTTATGAAAGAGTATATTAGCTTAGGATATAATGTTATATGGGCTCATGGAGGGCAGTTCCTCTCAGCAGTGATTTCAGTGGCAAAGCAATATCCTGGTGTGATATTCATAGGCGAGGCTGATACACCTGTTGAGAACGCCCCGCCTAACGTGTGGATCATCGACAGGAACTTTCACCCTGGTTTCTATGTGCTCGGGGCTATAGCAGCGCTCTCAACAAAAACCGGGAAGATAGGATATATAGGGGGCCAAGATCTTCCATTCTCTAGGGCTGAGGTTAATGCTGTTAAGAAGGCTATTAGCAAGTATAACCCAAACGCAACATTGATCTATGTATGGACTGGGGACTTCAACGACCCTGTTAAGGCTAAAACTGCTGCAGAATCCCTTATAGCCCAGGGTGTGGATGTGATCCTCTCTTCCGTGAATCTGGGTAATTACGGTATATTTGAGGCTGTTAAGGGAAGTGGAAGAAAGATCCTAGTAACTGTGAAGTACACAGATAAGTCATCATTTATACCTGATAACTATATAACGTCATATATTTATAACTTCAGTGTGGCATTACACTATGTAGTTCAGAAGATCATAGAAGGACAAAAAGGAGGCTACTATAAAATGGAGTTTGGAAAAGCCTGCTATATACAATTTCCACTCAGAAATGTACTGCAAAGCATAGAGCAAGAGGCAAGGAAAATCTCAGAGGATATAGCGGGAGGGAAACTAATTATAGAGTTCAATGATAAGCTCTAAGAGATGCAGGATAGCCGAGGTACCTTAAGACCCCTTTTAACAAGTTCTTCCTCAAAGGCCTTAAGATCTTCATCAAAGTCCCCACCTACTAGAAGAACCTCGTGACCCCTCCTCACCATTTCCTCAACAATATTCCCTAAGATATCGAGCCACGTAGCTTTCGAAGTCTCCGATAGGAGGTCCAGCTCAGGGACTATGTTAAGACCATACCCATTCTCAACATAGATCTCAATGCTATTTCTACATTCTTGAAGAGCCCTGGTAGATACTACGATATTTTTTCGAGATCTAAGATCAAGAGCTTGGAATCTCACACCCAAGATCCCAACCCTCTGTCTCTCTAT
>JAVVGG010000123.1:0-5068 GCA_032249275.1 Desulfurococcales archaeon | reverse complement strand
ACGAGGACAATTAAAACACCCGAAAACTATAAACCATAAGCGAATAAATACCCAACAAACGGCTTATTGATTCTCTCTTGATATGGAGTTACTTAAATTATTAGAGATGAAGGTTTCCAGATATATATGAGAAGCCCAGATGATCTAAAGAGGCGCTGTATGTGATGAGAGAGGGAAATATATTCCACAATAATTTATCTCTAGTGATGTTGAGTTAAAAGTCCTTGAGTAGCTGGTCGATATAGGGGATAGAATCTTCCTGGACCCTCTTAAGAGGATGCTTTGAATTATATATCTTTAGTCTCTATATAGTTGGGAGCTATTTGGAAGAGGTTGTGTTGGAGAGGGTTAGCAAGGTATATAGGAGTGTTAGGGC
The DNA here is from genome assembly GCA_032249275.1 of Desulfurococcales archaeon. Lineage (GTDB taxonomy): Archaea > Thermoproteota > Thermoprotei_A > Sulfolobales > AG1 > AG1. The sequence continues at coordinate 4,692 of JAVVGG010000123.1, read as the reverse complement.
TATGGATAATGTTAGCTTCGAGGTTAGCAGGGGATCTATCTTCGCCATTATAGGCCCCTCTGGCTGTGGGAAGACAACTACTCTTAGGGTGATAGCGGGGCTCGAGATCCCTGATTCTGGGAGGATCTATATCGGTGGGAGGGATGTTACATATGAGAAGCCATATGAGAGGGGTGCTGTGATGGTTTTCCAGAACTATGCCCTTTGGCCCCACATGACTGTTTTTGATAACGTTGCGTACGGCCTTAAGATCAGGAGGAGAAGGCTTGGCCTCTCCAGGGCTGATATTGAGAGGAGGGTTAGGGGGGTTCTAGAGCTTGTTGGGTTAGCTGGGTTGGAGAATAGATATCCCCATCAGCTCTCTGGGGGGCAGCAGCAGAGGGTCGCCCTTGCAAGGGCCCTTGCAGTTGAGCCCAGGGTCCTCCTCCTCGACGAGCCTCTAAGCAGTCTAGATGCTAAGCTCAGGATAAGGATGAGATCTGAATTGAAGAGGATCCAGAGGGAGGCTGGGATAACAATGATCTATGTGACACATGACCAGGAGGAGGCTATGAGCCTCGCAGATAGAATCGCTGTTATGAACGCCGGGAAAATACTCCAGATCGGAACTCCGGAGGAGATCTATAGAAAGCCTAGAAACCTATTCGTAGCACTATTCCTAGGCAGGACATCAGCCATCACGGGTAAATACCTGGGGATGGATGGGAGGTACGCAAGGATCTCAATAGGTGGCCAGATATTAATTGGAACACCTATGGAGGATCTAAGCGGTGAGGAGGAGGCCGTGGCAGTCATAAGGCCAGAAGATCTAGAGGTGGTTGATGAAGCAAAGAGCCAGCCCTATGCATTAAGCGGAAGAGTAATATTTACAATGTATCTTGGACACTCAAGACAGGCCATAGTGGATATAGGTGGAGGAGCAAGAATATCTATTACAGTTAGCCCCAGGAGAAGCCTTGGAGAAAGAGTCACGATCCAGTACTCACCTGACGATATATTGATCTATAGAATAGGTGATTGGAGATACCTACTCCAAGAATAGATCTAATAAAATCGTCTTTAGCTCTATAGTAGATCATGTGTGACCTTGCTCATTCTTATAGTAGATCTGTTTTGCTTTTTATTATATTATGTTGTTAGGTGTATTTAAGCGTGGATCTGGTTTTCGATCTATGGTTTTTATGGCAACAACGCCCATTACAGCTCGAAAGCCTCGTTCTTTTAGGACTGGGATGACGCATATAAGCTTTTAATATTGGTTTTTGGGACCCGAAGCCTGAGATGATGGGCTCCTGGAGAGCTCTAGCCCCTTTCACTGCCCCCAGATGACAGATGTAAGCCCGAATAGATAGTTCCGCGTGGAACTTTATTAACTAAGCATATGTCTCTATATAACGCACAATCGATCTCCTACCCTTTTAATCTCTGCACCACATGTTTTTGCAAGCGAGACTGTGACCTTCACCCTTGTATGGTCTCTAATCATTATATTATATTATTTTGAATATTTTATTCCATGAGTCCCTATTTCTTCTTATTTATAACTGAAAGTCCCGCCCTTTCAAGGCGGAGACATTATTAATAACCCCTATATCCTAATCATATTAGTATCTTTATTAATGATGGTAGTGCTTGTGGGCTGAGGTACCCTATAGCTATAATCAATAGAAATGCTGGACACATAACATCAAACCTATGTCTCTGAGGCAGCGATAAAATCCATAGTCCTGAGTCCCCCCACAGAGGGATATAGTGGTATCGGGCCGAAGATCCAGCCTAGGGTTGAAACCCTTTTAAGAGGATATAGCTCAAATCTCCCAGCCCTTCAGAGGGGGAGAAGGCCAGATCAATTGTCGTATTTCCTTCTCTTGTTCCACAGCTTTATATATTCATAAGGTTTGAAGCGGAGAATCTTTTGGAGAATCTGTTTCATGGCAGATATAGGCTATGATTTGGAGCTCGAGAAGGTGGTTGACGAGGCTAGGAAGCTGGGTGCTAGGAGGATATTGATTCAGATGCCTGATGGGCTTAAACACCTGGCACCATATATTCTCGAGAAGCTTAGCAGGGATCTCAGCGGTGTTGAGATAGCCTTTTCAGCGTCTCCTTCTTGGGGGGCGTGTGTTTTAGATGATATAGAGGCTTTGGAGGGAGGTTATGATCTATTGATTCACATTGGGCATGTTGAGTACCCCTTTTACAGGCCTAGGCATAGGACTATCTTTATACCAGCATATAGTACTTTGGAGATCCCTGATGATCTTGTTGAGAGGGCATCTGAGATCCTGTCTAGCAGGGGTGTTAAAAGGGTGGCTATATTTTCCACAATCCAACATGCTAGGCAGGTTCCAAAGGTCTCTGAGATATTATCCAGGAGATTCGAGGTTGTGATCCACGGGGGAGGCCCTTCCATTGTTGGGTGTGACTATTCAAAGCCGTACTCGATAAGGGGGCTGGTTGATGGCTATGTAGTTATATCGGGAGGAGTTTTCCACGCCCTAGGCCTTGGACTCGCAGTTCCTGGGAAACCCCTCGTCAAGATAGATCCATATGAGGGGAAGGCCGTTGACATGACACCCGAGGTTGAGAAGGTTTTGAGAAAGAGGCTCTATATGATCTACAGAGCTGCAGATGCTAGAACATGGGTTTTAGTAGATGGTGTGAAAGGCCAGAACAGGGTTTGGTATAGAAGATATCTTAGAGAGCTGATCGAGAGAAGGGGTGGGAGAGCTATAGAGTATATAGGGTATGTGATAAATAGAGAGGTTCTTCTAAACATAGACACCCCCTCGATAGATGCATATGTAATCCTAGCATGCCCCCGAATACCCACCGATGATCTCGACGAATTCCACAAACCAGTTCTAACCCCTGCAGAGGCTAGAATAGCCCTCACAGGAAAGATCTACGAATATACGCTCCCATGGTAGCAAAAACATCAGCCCTCCCCCCTACATCCAGACTTCTCCGAGAATACCCTCTCGATACATGGTATTATAGCATTGCCACAGTACTCCCTAAGCTTCTTCAAAACCCTATATATATACTCATCCCTAGTTAGATCTCCTCTAAGAGAATCAATTAGATCGGCAGTCTCCCTACTAACCCTTATATAGAGACTTTTATATCCCCTCGGCAAAGCCCACATCAATAATAGGATGAAGGGGTATAAAGCTGACCTCCCCACAACCCTAGAGAAGGATGGTCCCCCTTAGAGCAGAAGGCGTTCTCTACCTACCATGGAGCCACAATAAGTGGGTCATTACGCTACCCGCAGGCCCTTGCGCCTATCTCTAGGTGCGTTACCCCTATCCCCATATAGCATGGAACCAGGGATACAGGTCAACAGGTTTTGTCTGCGAGGTCTATAGTTTTTCATTATTTTTATAGTGAATGGTGAGCCTTTCGCTTTCAGTTGTAGGTTAATAGCTCTCACTATATTAAAGATATGGTGCTGAGCGCTCTATCCAGCGAAGGGTGAGCGGAAAAACCCCGGCTGAGAACCTTGTTGTTTAAGGGTTTGAGGTTTTGGCCTGGGTTTCAGAGTTCTTCAACCAGTATTGGGGTTTCGACAATCCTTTTAGATCCTCTTCTAACTATCTCCAGCTCGATCACACCTCTATCTATGCTATCTTCGATAGCGTTTTTCAGCTCGCTTGGCGTTGATATCTCCTTCCCACCTGCCCTTAGGATCACATCTCCCCTTCTTATTCCAGCATCATCTGCCGGGCTACCAGGTATTGTTCTCACCACGATCACGCCTTTTCTCTCAGCGATGCCCATCATTCTAGCGAGCTCTGGGGTCAGGGGTGCTACGAACACCCCTATCCAGGCTCTAACAGGTCTGCCGTATCTGGATATGAGTGTTATGAATCTCTTAACCTGGTTGATCGGTATTGCGAACCCTATTCCCTGGGCAAACGGGATCATAGCTGTTGTTACTCCAATAGCTTCTCCAACCATGTTTATAAGAGGTCCTCCGCTGTTGCCGGGGTTTATTGCTGCATCTGTTTGGAGCAGGTCCTCGAGCACGATTCTACCCTCGCTAGCTACAATGGTTCTCCCCTTCCCACTTATGACGCCCATAGTTACTGAGGGGCCTGGAATCCCAAGAGGAGATCCTATTACCAGCACGACCTCCCCTACCCTCACCCTGTCTGAGTCGCCCATTCTAAGATATCTAGCCCCCAACCTGTCGACCTCGAATAAAGCTAGATCCCTATATGGATCCCTAGCAAGCACCCTACCAACACCTACCTCGCCATCACTATATACGATCCTAACATTGCTAGCAGATCCAACAACATGGCTATTGGTTATCGCAAGACCATCACCAACTATAAAGCCAGATCCAACACCCCTCACAGGAGCCTCTATAAGGGATAGAGGATCTATGGCCTCCACCACCACTGTTACCACGGAATCCCTAACACTTTCAACAAGGTTTGAGATTTCATCGCTGAACTCCTTGATCCTGCCCATATCATATCCCAAAAATACTATTGAAGCCTGGACTAAATAATACGATAACCCCAGCAATTCTCTAGAACTTCAAATCCATATAGCAGTACCTCTCCATCCATATGGCTTCCAGGATCTCGCGCCTCTGATCTCCTCACCACCTTGAAAGGGCCGGGTTTCCCAGCCCTCTCACCAGCGGATCATAGATTCCTCTATCTACTCGGATTTACA
>JAVVGG010000122.1:0-5073 GCA_032249275.1 Desulfurococcales archaeon | reverse complement strand
AGATGCAGATGATATTAGCAACACTAGCACAAAGATCCTGAGGTGGAGATAGTAGCCCATGTGCTAGATCCCAAATAGATTTATATTAGGCTCATTAATATTTAACAGATCTAGCCAGAGCCATATATTTATTAACCCCACTATATTAATCCTTTTAGAGGTACATGAGGATCCTTAGCTTACCAAAGCTCAAGGCTTCCTTGAAAAGGGATAGGGGGGTCTCGAGATCGCAGGCTATCCCCGAGATCTCGAGCTATGCCAAATATATAAAGCCCCCTATAATGCCTCTTAGAGAGAAGCCCAAGGGAGAGGTTATTGAGAGGTACTCGATATATGATCCATGGGCTATTGTTCACATAATCCTTTCAGAGGATACAGGCGAGTATATATACTACGTTGATGAGGTCCCCCTCACAGGGGATGAGCTGAGGATCTATAAGAGGGTTGTTGATTTCCTCCTGTGGGAGGCTGGAGAGCTGAAGGAGGGCGAGGATTCAAGGGAGTTTATAGCGAGGGAGGCTAGGAGGGCTGTGGATCTATTTAGGATAAGGATGGGTAGAACCCCTACTGTTAGCTGGAGCAAGATCCTCTACTACATAGAGAGGGAGATAGCCGGCTTCGGTGCTATAAATACGCTGATGATGGATCCTAATCTTGAGGATGTATCTTGCAACGGTGTTGGGATCCCTATTTATGTTTATCATAGGAAGTATGAGTCTATGCCCACTAACATTATCTTTAACTCCTCTGAGGATCTCGATGCCTTCGTGATCAAGCTAGCCCATATGGCTGGGAAGCATATCTCGGTCGCATTCCCCATCCTAGACGCATCACTCCCGGGTGGGCACAGGCTTGCAGCTACCTTCATGAGGGAGGTTAGCCAGAGGGGGTCTACCTTTACTATTAGGAAGTTCAGGGAGGATCCCATAACTATTGTAGATATGATCGGTTTTGGCACTGTGTCACCCTTGCTGGCTGCCTACCTATGGATGGCTATAGAGCATAAGAGGACAATGCTGATAATGGGGGTAACTGGTAGTGGGAAGACAACGCTGCTGAACTCAATCCTAAACCTCGTTAAGCCGAGTTACAAAATAGTGACTATAGAGGATACCCCGGAGATAAGGCTCCCGACAAAGAACTGGGTTCAGCTTGTTGCCAGGCCGAGCTACGCGGCTGGGGAATCAAGAGCTGGGGAGATAACCCTCTACGACCTCGTGAGGGTCTCGCTGAGGTATAGGCCAGACATAATAGTGGTTGGGGAGGTGAGGGGTGCAGAGGCATACGTGCTATTCCAGAGCATAGCGACTGGGCATGGAGGCGCGACAACGATACACGCAGAGAATATAGACGCTGCTATAAAGAGGCTCACAAGCCCACCGATGAATATTCCAGAATCATATATACCCCTGATAAACATAGCCCTCATGGTAGAGAGGGTATCTATAAAGGATAGCGAGGGCAGGACAAGGGCTGCCAGGAGGGTTACAAGGATATGGGAGGTTAGCAGGGAGGGGGTTCCCATACCTATTGGGAGGTGGAGCCCTTCAAGAGACGCGATCGAGCTATCTATTGAGGATAGCGAGATCCTCAAGATGCTAGCCTCATCCGCGGAATTAGATGTAAAAGATATATATGGGGAGATCGAGAGGAGGGCTAGGATTATGGAGTGGCTATACTATAAGGGGATCAGAAATTATAGAGACATAGCATCGGCCATCTATAAATACTACAGGGATCCATCCTCGATCCTTGAAAGGGCTGAGGCAGATTTAAAGGTTATTAGGGAGGGGTTGGGTACCTCCAATGGCTAGAACATCTGAGAGGGCGGAGCGATCTCCTCAAGCTAGATCTGCTGGGCAGACCCTAAAGTATAGAATTGTATATGACCTGGACTTCCTATTCCTCCTACTCTTCGACGGCATAGCCAGAAGGGTTGTGAGGGCCTTCGAGCTTGATAAGGCTATAGCTTCAGCTATGATCAGAACCCATCCTCTGGTATATGGGGCGAGGTCTATAGGCTATACAGTGATAGCGATCCTAGTGGGCGTCACGCTAATAGGTATTGGAACTGCCTTTAGGGCTAGCTTGGCTGCTTTTGCATCGTTCCTGCTGGCTGGGATCCTGCTACCAATAGTGGTGTTCACAACATTCATAGCATATCCTGTTGTTAAGAGGAGCGATAGGAAATCCCTCGTAGAGTCTGAGATGCCATTTCTAGCATCTTACATCTCTATTATGGCTAGGGGAGGTGTTTCCATGGCCAGAGCTATGGAGGCCTTCAGGAGATCCCCCCTGTTTCCGGGGCTGAGGATTGAGGCTCAGGAGTTCTTCAGGAGGATAGGGCTTTTTGGGAGAGACCCCCTCACAGCCTTAGAGGAGATAGCCTCCTACCACCCCTCACAGGTCTTCAAGGACTTCGTCTTAGGCTACGTTGTTACGCTCAGGAGTGGGGGCGATGTGGTTCACTACCTCGAGACGAAGGTAGAGGACTTCTTCAGAAGGCAGGGAGAGGCTATAAGGCAGATGATCCAGAAGCTAGGGATATATATAGAGATATATATGATCGTGGCAATCGTGGGTGGGATATCCCTCTTCGTCTTATTTACGTCAGCGGGTGGGATACAGGCTGGGGGCCTTGCAGGTGGCTATGACCCAATCATCCTGATGCTCTTCAACTTCCTAGGCCTACCACTCTTCTCAGCAGTGATTATCTACGTAGCGCATGGTGCACAGCCTAGATGGGGTATTGAGGGTAGAGATATAGCATATACGGCACTCTTCTCAGCCCTCATAGCCCCCCTCAGCTACCTAACAACTATCATAGTGACAGGAGGCTACCTTGTGTTCAGCGGGATCTTCACTAGACAGAGCGTCCTAGGCCAGGTAACAGGGATCTCTGCGGCTCTCCTAACAATCTCGATCCCAGCGTGGATGGCATATAGGAGAGCCACTAAAGGGGTGAGAGCCCTTGAGAAGCAGGCTGCCTCGTATATAGAGGATGTGAGCGAGCTCAGAAAGACAGGACTCTCCCCAGAGAAGTCGCTTATAGAGGCATCAAAAAGGGATCATGGCCCCCTAAACCCGATTGTCAGGAGGCTAGCAGTAGCTCTAGAGATGGGATTCGACATCGAAGAGGCTGTTAGGAGGAGCATCCACGGCCTAAGGAGCTGGCTTCTAAAGGTTATGTTCCGCTTCACCATAGACTCGATCAAGGTTGGTGGCGGTAGCCCAGAGGTATTCTACCTCCTCGCGAGATACTCGACATTAATATCAGAGGCGTATGAGAGGCTAAAGTCAGGTCTAAGAATATATATTATAATGCCTTATATAGGGGCTATACTCTTTATGGTTACAAGCATAGTCTACCTATCACTAGTAATAGCACAGCCAATACCAGCTATAGGGGGTAGAACAGATGTATCATCTATCCACAGGCTTAATCTAATAGCAAGCACAGCATCAATAGTGAACTCATGGATAATGGGCCTAGTAGCAGGGAAAATCTCGGGCCTATCCATGGGCGAGGGGTTTAAACACGCATCGATGATAACGATCCTAGCAACAATAATAGCCTGGATCTTCTCATTAGCAACAATACCCCCATAACTATTTCTCAGCAGATAGTGGTTCATAGTCTTTCATATTTGATGATTTCAAGGCTCTCTACCACCGGGTCTCGGGAGCTCGGGAGCACCAATAGACATATAAACAAAACCAATATAAAAGCATCCCTACTACAATGAAAAAGGGTACAGCCCAACCCAACAGCAGATCAGCCTTACCTAATATGACCCCCTCCTCGTCCTTCAAGGCGGGTTTCCACTGCTGGACTCTTGGCGTCATCTCTGTAAGGAGGCTATAGATTCTAACTTATTGGTTATTAGCTGGGATTGACCCCAAGTCCCTGGAGGATCTATAGGCTTTATCGTAAACATAAATACTTCTCCTAGAAGGCTCGCAGTAGTCAAGCGGCAGGAGAGAAGCCAGCTCGGGGATCTGGGGGTAGATGGGTTGCAGTGGTCGCAGCATAGATCGCTGTGGGAGGATTATATAAGTAGTGCAAGATATATTGAAGGTCGCATGAATATTAGAAGGCTCCCCGCCAGATTCCTCTCCACAGCTCTTCGGAGACGTAGGGATGTTAAGAGGCTGGCTGCTAGATACCTAATTCTAATTGATAAAGGCGGAAGGGTGGGGTTCTCCAGGGATAGGAATTGGGGTTCAAGTCCTAGAATCAATATTACGAGGCTAACCACCATCGAGAACTCTCAGACCTCGCATACGAGGATCTCTTCATATATGTATGCTCAATAGATAGAGGAGCGGGGAGCCCAGGTATACATACAGGGGAGAAGCTATCATGATCTCGATAGATTCGAGAGAGCTTAGGATATACCCAGTAGAGAGATGAGCGAAGAGGAGATCGAGGAGATGGTCAGTAGGGTGAGCCAGCTAATACATGAAAGAATAAGGGGAAGATAGATATATCATTTATATGGGCCCAAATTAATATATTTATTTATATCAGGTAATCGTAGGATCTGCGGTTGTCGATATTGAGGTTTTCGGTTTTAGGGGTGGGTTAAGGGTTCGGGTTTCATTGGACTTGATCAAGCCCTTCCCCTTGGCTTCAAAGCCCTAAGAACCCCTTTTAATCGGGATCCATATCACTGGGCTCCACTTACTCAGGGTGATCCCAACACATTGCTGTGGGGAAACCCCGCATCCTGGGTTTCTCTCCTCTCTGTGAGTCCCTCTTGGGTCTCGACTAACATTGCAGGATCCACCAAAACTGCTGGCAAGCCTTAAACAACATGAAACCTGAAGCATCTTATGAATGCATAGCCATAGTCTCTACGACCCTAAGGGCTGTGGGGAATACATATTCCTCGAGGTGCTTGGGTAGATAGAGCCCTCATCGCAGTTGTATCGACGAAATCAAGAAGATCATGTGATCTAAGATCAAAAGCGGATCTAAGGAGAGAAAGATCCCAAGGGATCATCCAATAAGATCCAAGAACAATCTAGATTAAAAGATTTTGAGGCTAATAAGCATTGCGCCCATCAAAA
>JAVVGG010000121.1:0-5097 GCA_032249275.1 Desulfurococcales archaeon | reverse complement strand
TAAGCCTTCTAGGGTTTAATCTTTATGGAGCCCGGGATGATGGGCTCCTGGGGGATCTCTGACCACCCCGACTGCCCTCCAGATGACAGATGTAAGCCCGAATAGATGGAGGGAACCTATGAGCCACCGGCAAGAGGGCGGGAACCCCCGCCCTTTCAAGGCGGGGAGGAGGTCAGCCCTTTTCTATGCAGTGGCTTCTTCTCCTCATATGCGATCTTCGTGTTTTGGAGAGGCCTGAGATCGACGTGGGTAAAACCTATACTGGGCTCGTAGTCATCTAATGATGGCTTGTTGCTATCTTAACCAACAGCCTTTTAAGAGATCTAAGGAGATCTATGTTAACATGGAATAAGCTGTTATGATAACAGCATCAACCCAATGATTAGCATATAGGTTATCCCTCATAAGCTCGTCTCTAAGGCTTTTTCCTAAACCCCCTTATCCCTTGGCATTGTGGAGATGTGGATCTTTAAACTCTTGATTACGATCAGCCTTCCACCCCTTCTAACGATCTTTGGGAATCGATATCCCCACCCAATATTGTTCCAGATCATACCTATAGCCTTCTGTAGAGCTCTAATATATCATGTTATAAACTTCGAGACCCTATCATCCTTGATAAGCACAGAATATGCCCTCACAAGCTCAAGTGCCTTCGGCGGGCCTCTAGACATACAGGGCAAGGCTCGATGACTTCATCTAAGAAACTTAATATCTATCCTTATAAACCAATATGAAACCAAACAGCTCACGCTAGGCATGACATACTGTTTATAAGATCTTCACAGCTCGTTGATTATTTGGAGAAGATCCCTTGTATATCTCGCTACATACGCCATATACGCCTCTAGATCCTTTAATGTTTTCTCGAGAGAGGATGTGGAGCTTGTTTTGAGCCCCCTAGCTAGATCTTCCCTCATGTTGCTTAGAGTTGTATAGATCACCTCTAGGTGGGGCTGTATATATATGCAGAGTCTGACCCCGCTGGGTGATGAGAATACCTTGGATTTTAGTATTGCTAGAAAGCTCTCAACGGCTTTTAGAGCGTCTGTGGGCGCTAGCCTAGATATATTTCTATATTTTAATGTCTCTTGTGAGATCTCTGAGAGATCTTTCGAGAATCTCTTGAGATCCTCTACGATGGATCTAAAGATGTTCTTAGCCCTCTCAAGCTCTCCTCTTGAGATGAAGTCTCTTAAGAGATATATGGGTTTGAAGCATCCCAGCCTTGCTAGTGTATCCATTTTCGAGATAACGATCTTCTCAGTCTCCAAAGCAGGGCCCTCAACCATCTAAAATATATTTATCTAGGGTATTAACATACCGCCTCAGCTTATCGAGAGTGCTCCACTTATGCCTTATAAAGGGGCTTATAAGCTTTATATCCTCTGCATCTGCGCTAGAGATCCATTCCCTAGTCCTGGGATCCGAGGGGTAGCCTGAGCCGAAGTCCCCAACGAGGTTCTTTATCTTCTCTATATACCAATCTCTAAGCACCTTGGCGACTATACTTGCAGCGCCAACCACGTAGTATCTAGCGTCAGCTCCATACTCAGCTACCATGTCTGGGCATATCGAGTACAGGTTTGAGATTTTCTCTAGTGGGGCGAAGAGATCTATATATATTTTTGGGCAGAAGCCCAGAATGGTTGATATAGATGTTAAGATCCTCTCTATGGCTTTAATTTCAAGTGTGTTTATATTATTCTCATCAAGATCCTTTGGGGCTAGTACAACTGCTATTGTGGCTAGTGAGTTTTCTATTATGATTGGTGCTAGTTTTTCCCTAGCAGATCTGCTAAGTCTCTTGCTATCCCTAACACCTGCTTTGGCGAGTTTTTCGAGAGATGCTTTGGTGAGGACAACGGCTGCTACCACCATAGGCCCCACAAGGGGGCCTCTTCCAGCCTCATCTATCCCGGCTATTATATCGCCTCTACTCTCGCTAGTGCTGGCTAATGGTTTCACCGGTATTTATAAATCCTCTAGAGGGATTTTAATAAGGGGTATTTATAGATGATTGCATCTAAACCTGAGGTGAGGATAGAGAATATAGTTGCAACTGTTATATTTGAGCATCAACTGGATCTCGATCTTATTGAGCAGGGTGTCTCGAACATAGAGTATAACCCAGATCAGTTTCCAGGGCTGATTCTAAGGCTTGACAGTCCCAAAGTCACAGCTCTGATCTTCAGATCTGGGAAAATGGTTGTTACAGGTGCTAAGAGAACATCTGATCTTATAAAGGCTGTTAAGAAGATCCTGAGGATGTTTATCAAAAGCGGTGTAACGGTCTCCGGAAAGCCGAGGATACAGATCCAAAATATAGTTGCATCAGCTAACCTTGGTATGGAGGTTCTTCTAGAGAAGGCTGCATATCTCCTTGAGAACACAATGTATGAGCCCGAGCAATTCCCAGGGCTAATCTACAGGCTAACAGATCCAAAGGTGGTTCTACTGATCTTCTCATCGGGTAAGATGGTTATAACAGGGGCTAAAAGTGAGGAAGAGGTGGAGAAGGCTGTTAACTACACCTATAAGACGCTCCTAGACCTCAACTGCCTTAAGAAGATCGAGAGGAGCGAGGAGGAGCTGGAGAAAGAGATAGATCTTGAAGAGATCTAGAGTAGTAGTTGGCGGAGAACTTGAAGCTAGATTTGTTGGTTGAAAAGCTATCGACCCTCACAGCCAACTCTGAGGATATTTTAGTGGCTATTGAGGAGGCTAGTATTCTAGGAATGAATTATCTATATCTATCACTTAGAAGGGGGGATGCAAAAGCGATATTAGCGCTTCATATAAACCCATTCAACGGCGACTTAATAAGCCTAATAGCAATGATCCCCATTGGCTGTGGGAAACATTCTCCAAGTATCGAGGAGGCTAACAAACTGGCAAAAAGTCTAGAAGGGCTTATAATGGTTGTGGAGGAATGCAGCTATATCCTCTCAGGATATGATGGATCAAAAGACATAGCTGAGTTCCTATCCGACATATTTTCAAAAATAGCCGGCGACTCTCCCGGCGATAAATTCTTGATCGAGGGGTACTCATACGATCTTTTTACAACTGAAAGCCTCGCCCTTCAGGGCGAGGACGGCTAAGGCTTATAAGCTTTTGTTCCCATCTCTTTGGGGTCTTGGCGGGCTAACCCCTAGTGATTGCCATATAGCGATGATCCCTATCCCTACGCCCGCCAACACCAAAGCGTGATAGTTAAGAAGAAAGCCATAGCCCAGAGCCCCGCACTAACCGGGGTAGGGGTAACACGCCTAAGACGAGCACAAGGCTGAACCAAGCGAAATCCCAGGATATAGCCCAAACCACCCCGCTCTAGAGGGTGGGAACCCCTGCCCTTCAGGGTGAAGAGGAGGTCAGATTAGATTATTAGAACTTTTGAAACCAGATATGTTCTAAATGAGAAGCTATGGTTAGGATCTAATTAAAAAGATCTGATCTCTCAAACTTCTATGCATAGAGTGGGAATCCATTCTTAAAAATAAGCCAGCCCCTTTCAAATCCTAGATCTATTCTTTTAAGAGCTTAAGTATATGAGATATTGAGGTGTATTAGCTGCAAAGGCTCGCAACACCGGTTATTGTGGATACAAGCACCCCTCCTATATGTATTAGCTGTAAAAAGGCTGTAGCTCCCTATGAAAAGGGTGTCTCCTTTAACTGCCCGAACTGTGGTAAAGTGGTTATATGGAGATGCTATAGATGTAGGATTCAGGGTATACCATATAGATGTCCTAACTGCAACTTTGAAGGACCATAGGTGGTTCTGATGGCAGATGTAATAGCATTGGTTAAGATCTACCCGTCTGAGGATGTATCTGACATGGATTCTCTTGTGAGGAGGATTGAGGAGAGCTTGCCAAATATATATAGGGTGGTGATGAAAGAGACAGTAGAGATAGCATATGGGTATAGGGCGCTGGTGCTCTACATAAGATTTCCAGAGAATACAGAAGGAGGTACTGAGGAGCTTGAAACCAGGATTGCGGGTGTTGATGGTGTAAGTAGCGTCGAGATCGAAGCTGTTACAAGGGCTCTCTAGAACTATCTATTCTAACTAAAAACGATTTTCTACTTCACATCGCCAAATACTTCCTCATACTTATCCTGGGGGAGTATGACTCTTGCACCTTTCGAAGCCTCGTGTCTCTTCTTCTCCTCCTTCTCCTTCTGCTTCTTCTTCCACTTATAGTGATGCGTTCCCTTTAGACCTCTACTGCTTAGCAACCCTCTCATCCTCCTACCAGCCATTGTCTTGCCCCTGAAAACCCTGCCTCTCTGGGATGGATGCGTGATCCAGTTTATATCGGGGTCACTCTTGATGGTGGGCAGATTGGGATCTACCAGGATCACCTCATACCACTTATACCCACCATCCTCACCCACATAGTAGCTTCCCAAAACTTCCAACCCTCTATATTTCCTCGCAGCGGTTTCTTCAGCTATTAGCTGGAGGCTCTTCTCAGGTGAGTAGCCATAGACACCCATCCTCTTGGGTCTCCTACCCTTGTTAGGCCTCGGCTTCTCTCTACCGCCTTTAGAAACCCTAACCCTAACCACTATGAAACCCTGTTTGGCTTTGTACCCAATACTCCTGGCCCTGTCAAGCCTGGTGGGCTTGTCAATCCTAATAACCACAGGTTCTTTCCTCCACTCGATAAGCCTAGCCCTATTTATCTCCCCTATTACACCCTCATATGGTCTCTTCCATGCTTGTGATATATAGTGATACATAGACCTTGCCATCGAAGCTCTCCACCAGCTGTGCTATACTATATAGCACTACGAGGACTTATATCTTTAACATCACATGATCATCAATACAACAGGATTTTGGGCTGTATCCTTTTTCATGATAGTGGGAATGCTTTTATATTTGTTCTCCTGCTTAAGCTTATAAGAATCAGTTTATAATTGTTTTGATGATTAGGTGATATTTCTGCTAGATTTTGGAATACCTCGGGATGCTATGATGCCCAGAGCACCCGAGACAGAAGCCCTGCATGGGGGCTATGCCCCAATAGAGCCTCGGGATCCAAGGGTAGATGGGAGCCCGGTGCCGCTGGGCTCAACAGCCACC
>JAVVGG010000120.1:0-5107 GCA_032249275.1 Desulfurococcales archaeon | reverse complement strand
GGGGAGGTGGAAGCCCCCGATGCCACAGGGCTAAAAACCCTATGGATCAAAAAACACAGCAACACCAAACAAAAGAAAATCAATGACAATCGATAACCATTGAGGGACAAGCGGAGCAGTATATTGGGTTCTGATTTTTAATCCCTTAATAAGCACTCAAGAGCGAAGGATCTGAACTTCTTTAAACTATAGTGGTGTGAAGATCCCTTTTCTAATTTTTATATAGCTTTTCATTTTCTCTTCATATCTTTTTATAGCTCCTTCATAGAGCTCTAGAGTTAATCCTACGTCATCTAAACCAAGCATAAGCCTTTTCCTCACACTTTCCTCGATCTCGAAACCAATATTTTTTCCAAGATATGAGAGGGTTTTGTTTTCGAGGTCTATCCTTGCATATACTTCTCTCTTCAAGGCCTCTTCTATGATCTCCTTTGCAATTTCTTCTCTAACTTTTACACACACGAGACCGTTTCTAGCCGCATTTTCATAGAATATATCGCCAAACGATGGTGCTATGATAGCTTTTATACCATAATCTATGAGCGCCCAAACAGCATGTTCCCTTGATGAGCCTATTCCAAAGTTTCTACCTGTAACCAGTATCGATGCTCCTGAGTATTTGGGATCATCAAGTATGAATCCATCCTTCGGACGTCCTTGTTCATCATATCTCCATCTATAAAATAGATATTTCCCCAAACCCTCTCTCTTAGTTATCTTTAAGAACTGTGCTGGGATTATCTGATCTGTGTCTATATTCTCGATAGGTAGAGGGGCTACTTTACCTTCTATAACTGTGATCACCGTATGATCACCTCAACATCCAGCCATATCCCAGTTTCTCAAGAAGATCTAGATCCACGATCTCTTCAAGGGGTAGGATCTCAAACTCCCTTACATCAACAAATTTACCCTCAATAGCCGCGGCTGCAGCCATCAATGGACTGACTAGATGTGTCCTTCCACCAGGACCCTGTCTATTCTCAAAGTTCCTATTTGAGGTACTAGCACATCTCTCACCAGGGGATAGCCTATCCTCGTTCATACCTATGCAGAGACTACACCCCGAGTTCCTCCATTCAAAGCCCGCCTCTATGAAGATCCTGTGGAGCCCTAGTCTCTCAGCCTGTCTCTTAACAAGCTGCGAGCCAGGAACTACCATGGCTCTCACACCGCTTTTAACCTTCTTCCCCTTTATAACCCTTGCCGCTTGTATCAGATCATAGAGCCTTGCATTGGTGCAAGATCCTATGAAGACTCTATCTATTTTAATCTCTGTTATCTTCATCCCAGGTTTAAGACCCATATACCTTAGAGCCCTTTCAACAGAGACTCTCATAACCCTATCCTCATACGAACTGGGATCTGGAACTATATCATTAACACTGGCCACCATAGCAGGGGTTGTACCCCAGGTCACCTGGGGCTCTATTTTTGATACATACATCTCAAATTTTTTGTGGAAATACGCGCCAGGATCCGTTGCCAAGGATCTCCAGAACTTGGCTAGCTCGTCAAATTCTTCACTAGCCGGAGCAAAGGGTCTTCCACGTATATATTCAATGGTCTTCTCATCTGGTGATATAATAGCGCTCCTAGCCCCAGCCTCAGTCGCCATGTTAGTAAGGGTCATCCTCTCCTCAACATTTATAGATTCTACATAATCTCCTCTGAACTCTACTACATGTCCTATAGCCCCGCCACTACCTATAGCTCCTATGAGGGCTAGGGCTACATCTTTAGACATGACCCCTTTTCCCGGCCTGCCCATAAGTCTAACCTCCATTGCCATTGGCTTCTTAATCCATAGGGTCTGTGTTGCCAGGACATGCTCTACCTCGCTAGTACCTATTCCAAAAGCTAAGGCTCCCAGCGCTCCATGGGTCATTGTATGGCTATCCCCACAAGCTATGGTCATCCCTGGCAGTGTTAGACCAAGCTCTGGGCCCACTACATGTACTATACCCTGATAAGGACTGTAGTAGTCTAATAGCATTATGCCATATTGATGGGCATTTTTCCTTAGGGTCTCCATCTGCTCTAGTGAGAGGGGATCTGTTATCGGTACTGTTCTATCTCCTGTGGGCACGTTATGATCCATAATAGCTATTGTTAGATCCGGTCTTCTGACGCGTCTACCATAGATTCTTAGTCTCTCAAATGCAACAGGTGATGTGACTTCGTGTATATAGTGTCTATCTATATATAGAAGATCTCTATCGTTATCGCTAGCTATCTTATGCATATCCCATATCTTTTCATATATAGTAAGCCCCATCTAGACACCCCTAGCTATTATATCTGCTACACAGCCTCCTACCTCAGCAGTTTTCATATTGCCACCTATATCAGGGGTTTTACAGCCTCTAATTATTGCTATTTCAACAGCTCTTTCAAAGGCCTTCGACACGTCTATAAGCTTCCTATCTGATTTCCTCCTTCCAAGCCATTCGAACATCATAGCTGCTGAGAGTATCATTGCATATGGATTCGCTATACCCTTTCCAGCTATATCTGGTGCTGCACCATGCACAGGCTCGAAGATCGCTATACCATCCCCTATATTTCCTGAGGGGGCTAGACCTATGCTCCCAGCGACCTGAGCTGCTTCATCACTTAATATGTCTCCAAACATGTTTGTAGTTAGTATAACGTCGAAGGACCCAGGATCCCTTATTAAAGCCATGCTCGCAGCATCTACAAGCATATCCCTGACTGTAACGTTATATCTAGATAGCTCCTCCCTAGCCACTCTTAGGAATAGCCCACAGCTCTTTCTAAGCACATTAGCCTTGTGCACAATAGTTACATGTCTCTTCCTATTTATAGCGAGCTCCCCAGCCACCCTAGCTATCCTTCTACTTGCCCTCTCACTAATGATCCTTAATGCTATAACAGCATCGCCAACCTCGAATTCATAGCCCTTATATAGATCCTCCGTGTTTTCCCTCACGATAACCAGGTCTACCTCCCCTACGCTGTTCACACCGCGATAGCTTTTTATAGGCCTTATATTAGCATATAGATCTAACATCTGCCTAAGTCTCACTATCACATCGGCAGCCGTCTCCCCTACGGGCCCCTTAATAGAAGCATCGGCTCTTTTAATACCCTCTATGGTCTCCTCAGGTAAAGGTGTTCCCCTTCGCTTTAAACACTCATCACCGGCATCATAGAATAGTATTTCAAGCGAAACACCATATATCTCCTCAGCCGCATATATAACATCGAGCGTGGTCTCTGAGACCTCAGGACCTATCCCATCACCCTTTATCCATGCTATCCTATACATCATCTATCCCTGCTGTTTTTATATGCTAGCACCATATTAAGGGCTTCAATCGCAGCCTCAGCGAATGCCCAGTATATGTCGGGCCTAATAGAACTCGCAGTTATGGTTTTTCCACTCATATCTTCTATGGTTATTATAGCTTCTACATCTACTCCACTACCTGCTCTGCTAATTTTAATCTCATGATCCTTTATCTTAACACCATATCCTCTCAACATATTAGATGTGGCATCTAAGATAGCCTCAAGCCCGCCTCTACCCTTTCCATGGAACAAACTTTCATCGCCTTTTATAAGCACTTTTATAATGGCACTTACATCTAATTCTGAAGTGTAAACCTCGATCCCGGTTAACCTAACATTCTCTCCATCTCTATGCTCTCTAACGCCTAGAACTTCTTTTGCAATGACTATGAGATCCTTGTCAGTAACCCTCCTACCCATATCACCCAGGGATTTGACTCTAGCCACTATAGCCTTTAGCTGCGCCTCATCTACTTTGAAGCCGAGCTCCTCTAGTCTCGCTCTAATACCATGTGACCCAGCATGTTTACCCACAGCTAGCCATCTCTTAGCACCAACAATCTCTGGCGGGAAGGGCTCGTAGGTGGCTGGGTTTCTCAATATGCCATGTGTATGTATACCACTTTCATGTCCAAACGCGTTTCTACCAACTACAGCCTTGTTAGGCTGCACCTGTACACCTGTTAACCTTGAGACGAGATTGGATACTTCTACAAGCTTCTCGGTTCTTATGTTTACCTCATAGCCATAGAGGATCTTGAGGGCCATGACAACCTCCTCTAGACTTGCATTCCCGGCTCTCTCGCCTATACCATTTATAGTTACATGAACTTGCCTAGCACCTGCCCTGACCCCGGCTACGCTGTTAGCTGTTGCCAAGCCAAAATCATTGTGGCAGTGAACACTAACTATCCTGCCTCTAGAGACGCTCACTATGGTTTTAACAAGATTTTCCATAAGCTCCGGTGTTGCAACACCAACCGTATCCGGTATATCGAGATACCCTGCCCCTGTATCCACAACTGCGGAGTATATCTGCCTTAGAAACTCGGGATCGCTTCTTGTAGCATCTTCGGCTGAGAACTCGATCTCAACACCATGGGATCTAAGGTATTCAACAGCCTCAACAGCCCTTCTCAAAGCCTCCTCCCTACTAATCCCAAGCTTATATTTTAGATGAAGATCCGATGTCGCGATGAAGACGTGAACTCTGTCAACATCAGCATCGATAGCCTGCTCCATATCCTTAATACTAGTCCTAGCAAGCGCACAGATCTTCGCATTCAAGCCAAGACGGGCTATCCGCTTAACAGCCTCAAACTCACCAGGGCTGGTTATAGGGAAACCGGCCTCTATAACATCTACCCCTAGCTCATCAAGAGCTTGGGCTATTCTGATCTTCTCATCAACGGTTAAAGCTACACCTGGAGTTTGCTCTCCATCTCGCAGAGTTGTATCGAATATATAAACCCTGGTAGAAGCCTAGCCCACCACCCCCACAGAGCTTACTTCTATATATGTAAACACACTTATAAGCATTACAACTGAAAGCCTCGCCCTTTAGGACGGGGAGGAGGTCAGACTCCCCCATCACCAGAAGCCATAGAGCCCCTCCAAAAATGATCAAAGCCCTAGAATGCTTATAGACGCCATCCCCGCCCTTCAGGGCAGGGCTTTCAGTTGTAATGAGACATATGGATTCTTTGAGGGCTTGGGGATCAATTTCTAGGGGCTTAGAGCCCCTCGATGACCAGGTGGGGGGTCAGCGCCATCAAAAACAAGGATCAAAAAC
>JAVVGG010000119.1:0-5111 GCA_032249275.1 Desulfurococcales archaeon | reverse complement strand
CATTATAATGGCTAAAAAAATAAATAGCTACAAAGCTCTAACCTCTAGGCTTGATCTCAACTGCCACTCCGCTTTTTACGAGCTTCTCGATTCTCTCACATGTAAGCCATATGGGTTTATACCTAGTAGTCCTTTCCTGCTGATCCATTTCCTTGGCTTTTTCCCCAAGTCTCTCTATATTCCCTATAACTACTATAGGACCTCTTGACCTTGAAAGCTGCACGTTAAGCGTCTCTGGCTCCTTGAAATATATAGTCTTATCATCTTTCCCGGTATATTCCTTGCCTAGGATAGCTACTACAGCATCAGCCTCCCCACCGAGAATCCTGTGTATCGTGGTTATCTCCACATCCCCTCTTTTAACCAGGCTTTTGAATCTGTGGAGATAGCTTAGCCTCATCTGGCTGAGCATCTCCCTATAGGGTACCACCACAGAGACTCTCCTACCAGTAACATTTGCCATGGCAACACCAAATTCAAGCCCCAGCTTAGCCCTCGTAGCATCATATTCTCCATCTTCATAAGCATACCTTTTGTGGCTAACAACTATGAAGCCTATATCTGTGCTTAGTATACCATATACTTCTTCTATTGCCTCGTCAATGCTGCTAATGCCTGTGCGTATATCCCTAATCTCCATACTTCTAAGCCTATAAGAGATTGTGGCAATAGGGTTCAGCGCGCCATCGTAGAAGCCGTGGCTTATCGGGCTGTGAATCGGATCCGGCAGCCTATAAGTGTACCTAAGCCTTGCAAATTCCCTAAGATTCGTCTCAGCCCAATTCAAGAGCTCCTTGACCCTCTCCGGATCTGCTGGCGGCTTATTAGCATTGTAGCTAGGATCTGCATACTTCCTAAGGGCGTGGACTGCTGTGTTCATTAATAGGAAAAACCTTTCGCTAACATCTACCGAGATCGCCTGCATAGGATCTCCAATAATCGATAGAGAACCGCTAATACTTCTCTTCCTATATACATGGTCAATGAACACTCTGACAGCCGGTGTAAGGGCTCTATGGACTAGGGATCTGCTTGCTTCATCAACAACTATGTGGATATACGCTTTATCCTTTATGAATGGCCTCTGATACTCTGTAGTTATTATGATCCTAGTGTCCTTGTCAGGCGCTTTTACCAGAGCATCCACATGGGTGTAATCGTACCTGGAGCCGTATATCCTCACCATCCTCAGCAGATCTTTAAGATTATACCCCCACCCTCCTCTGCCTATTGCAGCACTTGAAAACCTCCTGAGAAATTCGACGCCCAGTTCATGTGTAGGGGCTACATATAGTATTATTTCATCATCCCCGAGGAGGTCTAAAACATAGGAGATAGATTCGAATATAGCAGCAGTCTTACCAGTACCTGGCGGGCCCTGCACCAGCGATATGTGGCGACCCTCTACGGCTTCCCTCATGACTTTGACAGCCCTATTAAATGAGGGGTCGCTCGTTGATAGCCTAGGAGCCTCAGAACTCTGCGATTGTTCTATTATTTTCTTAAGTTCTATAATCATCGCTCCTACCTCAGAATGCTCCTGATTATATCTGGAAGCTCTCTTGAGAGCTCATCGCATTCAATATCCCAGCTATCCTCTTCGCACTCCACAGCCTCCTCTTGCCCTTCCACACCTTCCCTGTCTCTTCTAGCCATTCTCTGTATTATGTGTAGCGTTTCCAGCTCGATCTTTGTTAGATCTACATCAGCCTCTACAACCAGTATCTCCGGCTTCCTCCCCATCTTCCTAAAGACTTCAATATATCTCCCGGCTACCCTCATCTGGTACTTTAGAGCTGATGATGGGCTATCCAATATATATACTATCCTGTTGCCCTGTACATCGACATCTGCGACTCTCGAGAAGACGTTTATAGATAGGTATGGGTGTGTTCCATCCATGAATGACACAAATACTGTACTGCCAGGCGGGATCACATCATATTTCCCCTCTCCCCCTTTCTCAGAGCCCTCATACCCTGAAAATAGTCTCGAAGCCTTTATCGCGTTTCTCTCAAACATCTCTACAGAGAGCAGCTCATATCTCTTCTCAATATGATCATCAGCCCTGCTATCAGCAAAAGGTAATCTTATCAATATCTTTCTATCTATACGCCTTCCCTTCGCAGCATAGAACCTTTCAAATCTATAGTCTATGGCTCTTATATCGCATATTATCCCCTGCCCCTCCCTCATCCTCTCAAGAACCACATCGTATCCCCTCCGTTTGAAGAGCTCCTCCAACGCCCTGTATATCAGTAGCTGTTGCTCTTTATCCTCGAAGATCTTATATCTCATGTACCATATCTTTTTTTCCTCATCTGATATATCCTCCCCAAATTCTCCGAAGTAGAATTTGCAGTTCTCTGCTAGACTACATATTATTTTGCCACTTGATGCACATGGGTAATTGTCCTGCTTCTTTGGATTCCCTGCTGGTAGGGATGGGGGGCTCATCCTCAGGAGCTTAACCCTCTTCCCTCCCCCTATATATGTGCTGCAGCTCTCTTCGAGATCCCTGCCCACAAACCTTTCATGATTAGTTACTATCATGGTTAGGAACTCAGCTGCCTCCAGCACCTTTTTTATGAGATCCCTTAGCTTCCGGTATCTATCTTCGACCTTATCTACCGGGGCAAGTGCTGGGTGGGGCTTTAGCTCGGCCCTCTCAGACCTTCTAATTATAATGGGGAGGATCTTCACATCTTTGACTATGCCCCCGCTCAACCTTCCTAGGATCGCTTCTTCAACCTCGCTCACATTATAGCCAAGTCTCATAGCTTCTAATATAGAGTATGCAACCACCTGGGCCTCCTCTGTCTCCCGCGTCTTTTCATCCCCTGTCTTCCAGTCCACAACTATTGCCCTCCTACCATCTCGATCCTCAAGTATAAGGTCTGGAACCCCCTTCATATGAACCTCATAACTTGCTAATTGCTGCTCCACCAAGGGAAACAACCTGTTTGGTGATGTTCCTACGACCTCGCATAGCCTTGGGAGTATGTTTAAGAGTCTCCTCAGGAGTGCTCTAGCCTCCTCCGCCCTTCCTTCCTTACAGCTCACTAAATCAGCATCAGATTCACATACACGATCTACAAATGCTCCCGGATCTGCTGAAGATCTTAAGGAGCCGTATTCCTCATAGAGGGCTAGCACAGCTAACCCCAATATCTTGTGGACATCATCGCCGCGCCCGCTTATCCTCTCACGATATTCATAGGGAGCCTTTACCCTGATGCTTTCGACCATCCTAGCATAGTACCTGCATCTAGCAGCAGCATTAGCGACACTAGTAACACTAGGTATATGGCCAGTCCAAGACAGTATCTTTCCCGATGCATCCTCACATCTCCTTGGATCTCTTACTTTATAGCGATTGATGAGCTCCTCTAAATAGGATAATTTCTGCATCAAATAATATATTTCATCAAATATAATAAAATCAACTCTTAATCAATAAAAACATACTAACATACATACAGATAAAGACAGCAGAGGAGGCTCTGAGAAACATAAAGTAGCAAGGAGAGGAAAACAACCTCCTCCCCACCTTAAAGGGCGAGGCTTTCAGTTGTAATATATATTTAAAGCCTATAGTCATAGGCTAGCCTATCTATACTGTTGACACTATAGTGTATATATTAGCATAGAATATTGTGTTTTGAAGCTTTTGAGGTTTGTGAGAAGAGGTTTATATGAGGTCTACCTGATCTATGGGGAAGGTGAGGTTTACAAGGATACATGGAGATCCTCCCATAGAGATTTTGGGTTTATACAAAGGGATTTTTCTTCTAAGGAGGAAGTTGGTGAAGTTAGTTTTGTTTTTGAATCTCTGCTTATGAGTAGGGATCCTGGGTATAAGGTTGCTAAGCCATTCGATCCTGTTGAGGTTTGGGGGGCTGGGATAACGTATGGGGCTGCTAGGGCTAGATATGTTGAGGAGGATGTTGCAGTTATAAGGGGTGTGGCTATATATGCTCTCGTCTATGAATCGGATAGGCCCGAGCTATTCTTAAAAGACTCCAGCGGTAGAAGGTGCGTCGCCCACCAGGATCCTATAGCTGTTAGAAGCGATTCCAAATGGACACTCCCAGAACCCGAGCTAGCCGTGATCCTAGGGGGCGGGGGGAAGATCTTGGGATACACCATAGCAAACGACGTAACCGCAAGAGACATAGAAGCTGAAAACCCCCTCTACCTACCCCAAGCGAAGATCTACAATGGATGTTGTTCATTCGGATCATTCATAGTAACTCTGCATGAGGGGTAGGAACCCCACGTCCTATCTATAAGGCTTAGGATCTTCCGGGTCTAAGATACTTGAGGAAGAGACCTCTACAGCTAAGATCAGGAAGAAGATCGACTATATATTTATAAACCCCTGAAAGAGAGATCCAAGCACTAGCTATATATCGAATCGCTTTCCAATAACCACATACTAGGGTTATCTATATTGTAGAGTAAAGATGTGGTTTTGAGAAGGCAGATCTTTCGCTCGAAATTAAATCAACGAGATCATGTATAAACTACATATGGATAAGCTTAAATATCTTTCAAAGGATATATATCTAGAGGGTTTAATATGAACTGGTATAGATCTAACGTTGAAAAGTTTATACCACTATACATTGCACCAGGCTATATAATATGGGCTCCAGCCGATCCTCTATCCAGAAATCAAAGGTTCATTGAAAGACTTATTGAGGAGGAGTATGTATACACTGTAGAGAATATATCCACACATTATAAGGTTATGAGAAGATCAAAGGACTTGTGGGAGAAGGTTATAGACGCGGTATCTAGAACATTTAGAAAGACCATCGAAAGCATTTGGATATCTAGAGCACCATAAGCTTCTTTAGTTACAACTGAAAAACCTTGCTCTTCAGGGAGGAGAATAGGTTAGAATCTGAATCTTTGAGTGGAGATTAGAGGTTTAAATATATGATGCTCTTTTGAAGTAGCGAGGTCGAGGGTATATATTTAGTTAAATAACTCTACTCATGGATCGGCTGTATGGTTTTATTTGGTTTAGGCGTATGTAGATTTAGCGAGGTATTATTATATGAGTGGGGTATATTAGCTTCTTCTGTGGAAGAGGGCTGAAAGGT
>JAVVGG010000118.1:0-5170 GCA_032249275.1 Desulfurococcales archaeon | reverse complement strand
CCGTATGAAAGGGCTCCTATGAGTGTTGTTGGTGGTGGAACGATATATGATTCTCTTGATTTGCTTGAGAAAAGCTTCCTGCTTGTGAAGCCCCATGAGAGCCTCATAAGCACCTTGACATAGTACAAGATCTCAGCTCCTATGTCTTTTCTTCTAGATCTATTCTCTATCCTAAAGATCTCATCTATGACTGGATCCCTGAGAATCTTAGGGCGCTGTCGATCACCTGCTCGAAGAACTCCTCCGGAGTTGATGCTCTCTTGGTCTTGCTATCCCTGGGCTTTCCGCCATAGGCTATTACTTCATAGCTAGCACTAATCCCTAGCTTGCCCAGAGACGATGCGAGTTTAGCTGCCTTCGACTCAGTATCCTCTATATAGCTTGGGATCTGAGCTGGCGATGCGTTAGTAGCAATTGGTTTTGTAAGAATAGCTACCCCGGAGACGATTCTCTTGACAGGTGTGAATCTGCTTAGCTTGGCTCCGAAGCCAAAGCCTAGGAAGAGGCCTTGGAGGGCTGCTAGGGCAGCCTTGATCCTGTTGGCCCTTTCCTTAGGATCCACGGCGTCCTCAACTTTTACCAGAGATGTTCTGCCAATCCCTTCTAGGTCGAGGGATACCGTGATCCCGTAGAGAGCGGAGGCTATCTCTACATAGTAGATCATCTGGGCGGCCCTCTGCCCACCAGCCCCCGTTTCTGCGGGCATGTGTCTTGCGTGGAACTGCGCCTCGATTGCCGTAGCCTCGATCGAGTCATAGGTTGGGAGCATATATCCAGTGTAGAATCTTGATGTCCTCTTGACTGGTAAGGCCTCCTCGGCATACAGAAATCCTGCTACGTCAGCCACTATGGATTCCCTGATGGCTGTCTTCTCAAACTCGTGTTTGGCAGCAACGACATCCTTAGGCTTCGACTGGACGATCTTCTGTAGATTTGGTGTTAGATGGGCGTTATCCATGAACTTTGCGAACTCGTATCTAAGATCCCACTGGGTGAGGGGAGGGCTGGTCTTGTAGATCGCTTTAGTAGCATCAACAAGGTTTCTTTGATACGCGTTGGCGATAGACTCACCACTCACGGCAGGGACATAGACGAGCTTGTACCCACTATCGCTGGGAATCACCATCGGAGCCCTTCTATGCTTTGTCAGATTACCTACAGTCTCTACAGCGTTGAAGGCCTCAGCATTAACCTCGACTCTGAGGCTTATAGATAGGCTAGCCAGCCTGCTTCACCTCCTCACCAGTCTCTCTGGCGCTCCAGGAATATGCAATGGCTAGAGAAGCCACGATCTTGGCAACGCTTAGATCTTTCTCTGCGAGCTTTAGAAAGATCTCTACATCGTTAGCAGTAGGCATGAAGACTCTGTGCTCGCCGCCCTCAACCTCTCTATCTCTCTCACTCTTAAGGCTTCTGAGAGCCTCTGAGATCACATGCCTTAGAGTTGCCTGTGAGAAGGAGTTTGCAATTCTATCTATATATCCATAGGCCCTCTCCCTCGCGAAATACGAGAGGGCCCTAGCAATATTTATTATAGCCCTTCTCTCCTCATCGCTCAGGGAGCTTATTCTTAGCTCCTGCATATAACCACCAATTACCATAGTGAGGCGAGATATATAAACATTAATTCCTACAGGTATTATACTTGGTCTACATCAATATATACCAGACAAGAGCTATGATCAGTAAAGACTCTTCTTCAATGGCTGAAGCAACCTCTACATTGATATAGACTGCAAGCATATGGTTACAAGGTAAAAAATATTATTCCTCACCATTATCTCTATATGGTTAATACAACTATGAAAATGATGAATCCCCTTAAAGATATAGATAAGCTTGTAGAGATATTAGCTAAAGCGGAAAGAGAGCTGATATACCTTGGACCAGAGCCTCAGATAGATAGCCTAGAGGAGCTGTCGGAGTCCATCGAGATCGCCGAGGGATTTGGGTTAGGATCAGGACTTCTTGAGTATGTAATAGAGGATATCGATGGACCTCCCTATAAGGGATTTCTGGATAGCTCTTCAAGATCTATTGCCTATCCCGGTATTAGGATCTTCATTGGTGCTTGTTATGCAAAGGATCTAGATCGTCATGTTCTGGTTCCCACAGGCCTTAGAACGCCTTACCTGGCTATCCAGATGGGTAGAAAGGCTATTGAGTCGCTTAGAATTCTTTTAGAGGGGGTGGCATATGTTGAGAGCCCTTCTGGCTCGCTATATGATGAGGGATATAAATACGATAATATTCACGACGAGCTTAGGCTGAGGCTTGAGAATGCTGTTCTAAACATCATGAGATCTGATAAAATATTGATCGACGGGCCTATCTATCCTGTGCAAGTAGCCTTTTCAAAGATCTTCGGCGAGGAGTATCGAGAGGCATTTGAGAAGCTATATAGGGAGAGGGAGCCCCATATACTGAGGCTTATAGGTGTTGTCAAAAGGCTGGATCAGACCTTCAAGCTTCTAAGAATCCCTGAGATCCGGGAGGAGTTCGCAAGAATAACAGGGAGAGATATCAGGGCTCCAGACTCGGTTGTGGTGTCCCGACTCGCTGGGGATAAGAGGATTCATGTGATGGGTATCTTTAGAGAGAGCTTTCAAGGCCTTGAAGCCAGGTATATGATCTATGTATATGTGAGAACACCAGCCGGGCCAAGGGTATTTAGGCTAGAGTCCCTCAATAGAGAGGAGCTATTGAGGGCGGCAGGCTATATAGTTAGGAACCTCTCGACATCCGGGTTACCTGTGGATATAGAGATAGCTGATAGAATCTCAAAGAGGCTCTCAGCATCGATATATCTCGCCCTCTACCTCTACGGAGCACCCAGGCTAGGGCTGAGCCATGATGAGAATGTGAAGGTAGCCCAGGTTTTGGGGGAGCTTAGGCAATGATATTCGACGAGTCTTTCTCGAATAGGCTTGAGGATCTCTTGAGGGAAGCTGATAGTAAGGCCTTAGAGGCTGGCGAGTCTATAGTGGGCCATGTGTCGAGGGCTGTACCTATAGAGCTTTCAACAGACTCGAAGGCTATATCTATACATATACCGTTTAATGAGTATATGGAGAGCAACAGATCGATAAAGCTGGGGAGCCATCTAGGAATAGCAATACCGATTCAGAGGGTATATATGTTGGTAAAGATCATCGGGATAGAGAGGGCCGACATATTATCAATGGCAGGCTTGCCAGATATAGCAGGGCATAGAGATCCTGGTGGGTTCGCAACACCTATAGTGGTGAGGATAGAGCCCATATGCGAGAGGAGCTTCGATGGAGGAGATATACTGCCACCAATATCACCTATAGAGCCACAATCCCCAGTATTCATACCAAAGCCGCAGTTTCTCAGAGAGATTCTGGGGATACCAGCCGAGGGGATAGCCATAGGAGGGCTCTTCGAGGCTGGAAGGGCTAGAGAAGACATAGATGTGGTGCTCAACGAGAAGATTATAAGGCACCATATTCTAGTAATAGGAACCACGGGTAGTGGAAAGACAACCCTTCTCACAAGGATCTTCACAGATAGAGCGTTTCAATCAATAGCACTAGATATACAGGGAGACTATGTAAGGGCGATGATATCTAGTGGAATACAGGAAGGATACATTCTAGTCCCAGTTACAAAAGGCTTGCTAGAGGAGACATGTGGAAAGCAATGCAGAGACGAAGATAAATTCGTGGTGGAAAAGCTTCCCGAGATCTATGCTAAGAGGAGAGGGCTGCCAAGTCCACTTGTAATAGGTGCGGAAGATATCGATGGTCATGCAGGGATAAAAGTTGGCTTTGGCAGAGTCGAAGCTATTCTAGTACCATTCGCCTTTAGATTTCTCGACATCTATGGGGATATCCATAGGATTCTCCCGATAATGTCTCCACAAGCATCGCTATTCTTTGGAAAGCTTGCTATGAAATGTATTACTAGAATCAATCGTCTTGAGGACTTTGTTAGATGTATCGAAGACGAGGGCAACAAGGAAAAGATCCATAGTGGAACGATTGGAAATATTGTGAGAACCATCAAGGCTATCCACGATTCAGGTGTTGTTGGGGTAGCCATAGCTGGGAGAGAGGTGGGGGAGCCTGCTTATGAGAGCCTATTTGCCAGGGCCTCGAAAATAGCTTTAGATCTTGGCTTCGCTATGGACTACTCTCCGAGAATCGGATCTATGATGGTTGCATATAGGATCCTCTCAAAGCTATTCGAGTACAGAGACAAGGAGTATAAAGCGGGGAGGGCTGGGAGACCTATTATAGTAGTCATCGACGAGGCCCACGAGTTCTTCCCACAGAGCGGAAGAGAGGGGTTCGAGAAGGAGGGGATGGAGGAGATGATAAACAAGATCATGAGGCTTGGAAGGGTTAGGGGGATCGGTTGTATCATGGCAACCCACAGGCCCCAAGACCTCAACGACCTAGTAATAGAGCTGGCAAATACCAAGATAGCCTTTAGGAGCGATGAGGAAACCCTCAGAAGAGTTGGGATGGAGAAGAACACAAAGATCCTCGAAACAGCCCCAGAAGGGCTGGGCATCATAAAGACCCATGCCTATAGGGTCTCCGAGATAATGTTCAGAACGTACTCACCAATACACCCCTAGCTATGGTGCACCGAATATGACGAAAAAAGATAGCACCGGCTTTGGCTTTTCTCCTAGATTTTGTAGGAAGTGCGGTACCCTTATGCTTCCAGGACCTTGGGGTGCTAAATCTATCTGCCCAAGGTGTGGTTATGAGGTGCCCCTAGATTTAGGCCATACACAGGTAGATCAAGACATAAAGAGCAACACATATAAATCACCTAGTATTAATCAAGATTTTAAGCAATGCATATCTAGCGATATACTAGACGCGTTGGGGCTAGAGTATCTAGTTTATCGAGAGGATCCTGTGGTTGTGAAGAAAAGCGGGGTTAAATTTAAAGATCTATTGCTCACACTCTGCAATAAAAGACCTGATCACGGTCTATGTGGCCTTGAGATGTATGAGCACCAGAAGTATGCGGTAGAAGCGCTGCTTGGAGGGAGAAGTATAGTTGTTGCGGCATCAACTGGAGCAGGCAAAACAGAGATCTGGGTATCCTATGCATTATCAAAACAGTTAATTGATAAGAATTTCAAAGTACTGGCCATATATCCCACAAAAGCCTTGGCATCGGATCAGAT
>JAVVGG010000117.1:0-5180 GCA_032249275.1 Desulfurococcales archaeon | reverse complement strand
AGCGATGGGACCGCAATGAACTCAAAGATCCTGGAGGTCGCTGGATCACAGCTAGCTAAGGTCAAGCACCTAGCAACGATTTTCGCCCCTACACAGAGCCCCAAGTTCATGGACTTCGTAAATAGATTTAAGAGCAAGACAGGCGAGCATCCGGGGACATACCCGGCCACAGCATATGACTGTGTGTGGCTGCTGGGGTTAGCAATAATCCAGGCTGGGAAATACGATGGGGAGGCGATTAGGAACGTTATGATATCTGTTTCAAGAACATATTTCGGAGTATCTGGATGGACAATACTAGATGAGAACGGGGATAGAGCTGGAGGAGACTACGATGTGTGGGCAGTTGTCATCAAGGACGGCAAACCAACATGGGAGAGGGTTGCTCTAGTAGACGTGGGTGCTGATAGCGTAACATGGTTTAAGAAAATATAGAGGAGAGCGTCTATCTCTAGATATTTCTATTGATTTTTCATAAGCTACTAAAGATTTTTATTGTTATCACAGTTGAGGACCCTACCCTTCTGGAACAAGCTGGAATCATTCAGCTTCTTCCTCCTCTTCCTCCTCCTCACCTTCATATTTAGGTGTATATCCCCAGCTCTTAATACCCTTTTCGCATTCCCTTAGATGGCTTATAACATCTTCTTCAGTCAATAGATATGTGGTATTTTCAGGTATATATCCCCTAACCCTTTGCCCCTCTGGACATAGCTTATCAGGATCACTACACTTAGGGCAAACATACATACCAGTAACTCTATCTCTACATAGAACAATTTCCCTGCCACCGGACTTTATAACAGTTCTCTCCCACTCGGGATTCCATTGATACAAGTAAATCCCACATATAAGATTTCCCTAGAACCCTGATAAGCCGGGGGGTTAAAACATCGTAATTCTCTTCTATTAGTAAGAAACCTTAGTTCCCCGGCAGATCATCTTTTAGATAAAAATGCCATTTATTGAGATTATAAACATGGATCTGTCTCGATCTATGGCTTTAATGATCCCTAACCCTTTTATCTGCTACCCAGATTTCACATTGGCTCAGATTAGTCTTTCGATCTCCACCCCACCCGCCGCTGTGGGCAGATTGGCAGTTAAATTTTTATAGCCCTAAGGGGCCTGGTCTTTCGGTTGTAACATAATTTAGGTAGAGTCCGCCGATAATTCTGCGTCCCCAGCGGAGCTTTCGGATTTTCGATATGGTTGCTGGGCTATTTTCGCCATATATGTTCTTCGAGAGATATGTTGAAAACTCGGAATCAAGATCCATTCCAATTGGAGTGATCTCCGAAGCTCCGAGGGCTTTTGCAAGGACATAAGCTCTATCACCATCAGTGAATCCTGGGATCATTGTTAACCCTGAGCATTGGTAGTGAACCTGTGTTGTTAAAATAACCCTGTCTCTCCACCTCCTCAGATGATCCATGATATGTGGGATACTCCTATAGTTATCCCCGTGTATCTGGATCACGATGTAGCCGCCACGATCAAATACCAGCTCAGCTGGTTCGATCCCACCGTCTAGATCCGTAACTGATATTGCTATAACATCTCCCAGGTGCGTTAAAAGGGAGCATGCGCCATCTGCACAGATGATACATGATCCACTTTCTATCATCATATAACTCTTCAGAGCACTGGGCCCCGCCCCAACCACATATACCCTTTTTCCTGCAACAACACTTTTGATCTCGTGCATCACATCTAAAGGATCCCTCACGCCTATGCTTCTCGCAACAAGGCATGCCATTCGGGAGGCTTCCCATTCAAGATCTAGATCGAGTCCTAGATCGCTTAAAACCATCCTATATAGATCTGATGTCCTTACCAAATCCCAACCCAAGACCTTACCCACATATAACTATGTCTGAGCCTAATTCAACAAACCCATCTATAAAGGTTAGGAGCATATAGCCACATAACATAGAGGTATATTAAAATAAAATTAATTATTAAAAAAGCATGAGCATAAATTATAAATCATTCGATTCTAAGTCCTGCTCCTAGGTTTCTTCAGGAGGAGGTGTAGAGGTCTCCCCAAACACCACCAGCTTGGCCTGTGAGAGCGCCTCTAGGATAGCCTCTACAGGAGATTCTACCTCTGACACATCTAGCTTTAGATCATTGGCAACCTTGCTTATTATCTCATCAACGGTTCTAGCTCCATCACATAATGTCCATATATAGTATGCGGCTGGGTTAAGCGCGTAGGCTTCCTCCTCGCTTATAGCTATAATGTAGTTCTCTCCTTCCATCCCTACATGCTCTCCTTGTCTCAAGGGCTTCATATCGTGGCTAATCATTCCTCACCACCTCTTCTGAAACCTCCCCTTCTAGGCCCTCTCCCCCCTCTAAAGCCACCCGTTCTCGGGGGTCTATAGCCCTCTGGAGCCTTTACAAACTCCTCCGGTATCTGATCTACAGGCGGTACTTCGTTGTCACCTATAACCTGGAGCTCTGTCTTAGAGCTTACATTAACCTGTACCTCACCCTTATATGCTGATGTCCATGCATTCCTTATCTCCACAGCCTCTCCCTCTTTAAGCGTGCCAGCATGCTTACCCCATAGTGTCACCTTAACCCTCCCTGTTTCATCCCCAATCACAGCCTCACTTATAGTTCTAAGCCCACTCTTAGTCTGGATTGTCCTCGGTGGGGAGACCGATATTATCCTCCCCCTTATATTTATATTCTCGATACCTGGCTTCAATTCACCTATCTTCGGATTCGGATTCGATTTCGGATCCAATTCCCTCCAACTCCTCTTATGTAATCATACTTATTCTAGGAAGCTTATAAATACCTACTTTCGATCTGTTGAATATCATTGATTAGTGGAGAGTTACAACTGAAAGCCTCGCCCTTCAAGACGGGGAGGAGATCAGAGCCCCGCTATCCCCTATTCTAAGATTGAGGATCATAATAATATTTCTTATTAACCTAATATGAGGCTTTTCAATGGTAATACTTAAAATCTTCTACGTGATTTCTATATAGAGCACTGTTGAGACTTGATGAGAAGCATCCTATACTAATATCGATCCTCTTCAATATAGTTGCTATAATGGTTAAGGCGGCGATCTTCAGCAATACGCTATCTAGAGCAGTCTACTCAGAAATCTTCCACTCAATCGGCGACACATCTAATAGTCTGACACTATATATAGGGACTAGAGCATCTAGAGCTAAGCCCTCTCCTAGATATCCTTTTGGAGTTGGTAAAGCTCTATATCTCTCGAGTCTCTTCTCCTCCATAATATTGGGGGGCTCTATATTCTATATGATCATAGCTGAGAACCTCAGGATCTATTCAAGCGCGGAGATATATGTGATAGCTTCTGGTGGACATCTCTACTGGCTCTATATGTTGGCTCTTTCGCTATTTGATACAGCAACGCTGATTCTATCTGTGAAGATAATGAGGGCCAGGGAAGGGAGATCCATAGTCCTGGCTCCACTAGTTCTAGAGGATCTCATGGGGATATCTGGGAACATCATGGCCTCCGCTTCCCTCATACTATCGAATACAATAGCAGATCTAGTGTTTTCCAGCGTGATAGCCTTCATAACCCTTGCTGGATCTATACACATAGGCTATAGAAGCATAGAAGCATTACTTGGCCACTCAGCCCCGAAGGAGGTGATCGCTAGGATTGTAAAGATATCCCTCTCAATACCAGGGGTTGTGGATGTAAATGATGTTAAAACAATGCTTATAGATCCCGATAGATATCTTGCGATAGTACAGATAGAGGTTAAAGAGGATATGACTATAAAGGAGGTCGAGGAGATCAAAGAAGAGATAGTGGATTCTATAAAGAAGAACCTCCCAGAGATCCGATACCTAATCCTAGACATAGTAAAACCCAAGGAACCCGCCAAGAGCTATGTAAGCCTTCTGAGAGAAATAAAGGAGATCTGATAGCTATGTGGTGATTGCCTTTTGCAACTGCTTCACCTTCTATGTTGATTTGTATTATTTGTATTGTTTAATATCAATGTCCTTAGCCCTTCATTTATATGCTTCCCCGCCATGATTTGTTGGAGGGCCCTACGGTGAAGTCTATGAGCAATGTAAGGTGGAGGAAAGGCCCTATGAACCTCCGCATCGTGACTGGGAGCCCAGCTCCCAAGCCTAGGCGTGGGGAGGAGAATAGGGGGTATAAGGGCGAGCGGCGAAACCAAACAACATGAACCGCAATGAAGACCCAACCCCTGTGTCCATTAGCTAGGTTATTTTTGTTGTTTAGGTTATTTTGAACTGCACAGACACAGGTTGTTTCTGGTTAAACGATAAATTTAAATACTGTTAGTTGCTTTTAATTGCTTGAGATATGGAGAAGCTATCAAAGATCCTTAAATATGCTGTAGTGCCAAAGGGCTGGGCTAATAGGTTTGGAAGGCAGGCTCTTAGAGAGATTGTTGAGGCTTATAGAAGCATGCTCCAGGAGATGCTCGGCTATGCTCTAGAGCATAATGAATCGCAATCCACTTTACACAGGATCTTCTACAATAGGTTTAGAGAGATATCTATGGCTTCCTACGAGGGTTTTCAAGGGATGCTATAGAGAATGCCCTTAGAAGGCTAGGTCATTCAAAAAGATGAAGAAGAAAGGACAGGCAGAAAGAGATAAGCCTGAGATATGGAGATAACACTGAGATCTACTCTGATCTGCAGGATTGGAGGTTGAGATAAGGAGCTGTAGAGGTTTAGAACACATAGAGAATGGATAAGAATAGTCTATAGAAGCAATAAGCAGCCTTCCTATCTGGCCCACAGCTAAAAGCCCGCCCTCTAAGAAAGAAGGGAGATCATAGCAACAATGATCCCTGTGGCTAGAAATTAGTTCTAGGATATTATAGTTTTTATAACATAGATATGAGGAAGAAATGTTATTCGATATTGGGTTGGCATGTGCTAGGCTGTGGAATGAGCTTAGCTATGAGAAGAGGCGGGTGTTCTTCAACAGAGAGCTTACAATAATGAAGAGGGATGAGATTAACAAGAAATACTATCACAGATATAAAGGGGTTCTCGGTGTTAATGCTGGCCAGGTTATTAATAAGAATGATGAGACTTGGAACGCATTCTTCGAGCAACTAGATCTAAGGAAACAAGGTAAACTACCACCATTCGTGAAGAAACTATCTCCACCAGGCTATTGGAAGGA
>JAVVGG010000116.1:0-5224 GCA_032249275.1 Desulfurococcales archaeon | reverse complement strand
GAGGATCTGGATAGAAGAATCGATGCTCTTGACAAGAGGATTGACATTGCTGCTAAGATATCGATAATACTAACGGGATCCGTTGTAGCAACTCTAATAACTACAGATTACAACTGAAAGCCTCGCCCTTTAGGGCGGGGAGAAGGTCAGATTGGCGATGATAACAAGAATAGGGGTGCTGCCCTGATGGATTTAACGTCTAATCATTCTCCTACGATCTTCTGCAAAGCTCTTTTGACAATATATCTATTCCCCTTTCGGTGGTTATGTTTGCTCACTAGCTAAGTAGGATCGTTGTCAATGTAATGGTGGATGTCGCTATAGATATATTGTCGAGGTTCTACCACTATGATCTAGCTGTTATGCGTCCTAGCCATAAGTTAAAGACATAGAAATCTAACATATATTATGCTGGGATGTTGGGATGAAACATAGATGCTGGAGGGATCCTTCTAAACATGCTATATACCATAGTATCGATGGGTTTATCGTAAGATGTATCTAGCAGTATACACTAAGTTACACTAATTATGCTGATCATTATATGCTGCTCTGGATGCATGTTTGGTGCAGACCCACATATATTGCTCCGCATAAGGGTCTTCCCCAGCACCGCTTGATCTGGCCTCTAGGCATTCAGACTTAAAAACTCTCCTCAAGTTGTTTTCTGGAGCGGCTTCCAACTCTTAGAGTCAAGCCTGTTCCCCAGCTATCGATCCCTGCTTCTGCTCTGGGTATGTTTCTCTGAATGGATTCTATAGCTATTTTTATTAACAATTACCGAGAAACTAGTGTGATAGCTTAAAAACGCCCTATCTATACCATTTATTTTTATATCTATAAAATCCCTATGTTGTCTAGAGTACAATCTCGCAGATATTAGTATGTGCTTGGTTTAATATATATCTCTTAAAACTATATATATCTATGGGGATTGCTGATACCAAGCTCTGTTCGGCTTAAAATGAAAATAGATCTATTTATGCTGGGTTGCTATATAAGCGCTGTAGCAGCAACCTTAATTCTAGCCGAACTCGCCTACCTAGCAATAAATGGAATTGAATCTATATCATCCGAGATATCCGCATCTATTCTCTGGATCCTCTTTTTACTGGCTATCGGAGCATATATAGCATATACAAACTCAGGGATCGAAAGGACGTGGCTCATAAAATATTCTGTGCCGCCTGGGCTTGCCATAGTGTTTATAGGCCTTATACTCCTCAGCCTTGGAGACTTCAGAGGCGCATGGATAGTCCTCCTCGGCTACTTGGTAGAGCCTATAGCAGGGGTTGCAGTTATGCTCAGAGCGTTAAGGATCTCTAGGCTATGGGGGTTATCGATCTACATAGGATCTATAGCATATCTAGCAGGACTACCACTCTACATATACAGCCAACCGTTGATAGCGATTACAGGAGACATTTTAAAGCTAGCAGGCTTTCTAGGGATACTTATGAACAGGCAGAGACCCCCGACCCTTCCCAGGATTAATATTAGCCATAGCCCTTGCAAGCCTTCTAGGCCCCAGCATTGTGAACGCTGCAGCAGCCATAGCAATCGGATATATACCACTATATTTTAGAATTATTTTAGAATGACAAGAGGCCAAACCCTTCAGATCAAGGAACAGGCCTATGTGGAGCTGGCAAGGGCTGCAGGGGCATCATCGACAAGGATAATGTTTAGACATATGCTACCAAACGCTGTGCCAACACTTAGCGTTATAGTAACACTCAACATGGCCGACGCGATGCTTACAGAGGATGCCCTGAGCTTTCTAGGCTTTGTCGTCACACCTCCAACACCTAACTGGGGATTTGATATGAGGGCTGGACAACCCTTCTTACCCTCTGGATATTGGTGGTCAATAACATTCCCAGGGATCTTCATATTGATTCTAAGCCTGGGCCTCAGCCTAATGGGCGAAGGATTAAACGAGATGGTTGGAGACAGGGAGATCTAGAACCTCCTAATACTTCGAAACCCATAGCCATATAGTATAATCTCCCCTTGAATGGCTAGAGGGTTTTAGAAGGGCTTGGCAGTTCCAGAGCCTTTCAGCTGGGACCTAAGATCTTCTAGGGCTCTGAGAGCCTCACCATAGTCCTGGGTTGGGAGTGAGCATGCTGTTCCATAGCATATGTAGAATATAGCTCTGTCCATCCATACCTTACCCTTGTATAGCTCTTTCAGGGCATCGCTTCTTGGGGTTTGGGTACTCATGGATATCACGCCTACCCAGTATCTCTTCCACAGGTTCTTCAGAAACTCCCTAACGGCATCATCAACAGGGTTTCTGGCGGTTATAACGATCTGGTATGATGGCTCTTCAAGCATATCAATGCTTGTTAGGAGGGCTACGTGTTGCTGTGGCACAGCCTCTATATATTTAGATGCTAGCCTATAGATCTCCGTCGCCTTCTCCTTATATCTAGCATCTCCTGTGAAGAGGTATAGCTTTGCATATAGAGCTGCAGCTGAGGAAGCACTGCTCGGGATCGCATCATCTATGAAGGTTGAGATCCTGGCGCTCTGGGATCCAGGTGCTTCTGGATTCTCCACAAGAGATCCTCCTACTATGAAGACCTTTTCAATGGATCTCGAGATCTCAATGGCTCTCTCTAGGTATTTCTCATCGTGGCTAGCCATATATAGATCTACACATGAGTCTCCATATAACGCTGAATCCCTCAGATAGCCATAGCTACTAGAGGAATCACCATAGTATACATGGGCAACCCTGTCTCCAAGCCACATTCTATCCCATATATAGTCCGAGGCCTTCCTCGCAGCATCTAGATAGCCCTCCCACCATGTTGCGAGATATAGCTTTGAAAGGGCCTTTATAGCTAGTGAATTCCAATCTGCAAGGTGCTTCTTATCAGCCTCCGGCCTCGGCTTTCTAGAGGATCTATATTCATATAGCTTCGCCTCTATCTCGCTATAGATCTTCAGAGCCTCTTCATACCCGATTCTAAGCCTTCTAGAGAGATCCATAGGCGTCATAGCCCTTATAGGGAGCATCTTACCATCAACCAAAGCCGTGGGTGCCCATCCATATATCTCCTTAGCGAGATCCGCAAGATCTTTTCCAAGGGCATCCACAAGCTCCCCCTCGCTCCATAGATATGTAGCCCCCTCAACTCCTCCTGCCTCGGCATCCAGGGATGAGTAGAAGAGACCCTCGGAACTCCTCATATCCTCCAGGAGGAAATCAGCAGTCTTCCTAGCAACAACGATATATTCTATAGAGCCTGTCGCCCTATAGAGATCTACCAGAAGCTCTATGATCTGGGCATTATCATAGAGCATCTTCTCGAAGTGGGGTATCCTCCAACCCCTGTCAACAGTATATCTGAAGAACCCACCGCCCAGGTGGTCATGGAGCCCCAGCCTAATCATCGAGTTCGCTGTTCTCACAACCATTCTCAGAGCAGCATCGTCCCCTCTTCTATACCAATATCTCAGGAGGAAAACTAGATGGGATGGCATTGGAAACTTCATAGAGGATCCGAAACCGCCGAAGACGGGGTCGAAGGATGCTGAGAGCTCTGTATAGGCTTTTTCAAAGGCATCTCTAAAAGCTATCTGGGGTTTCGAGGGGGCAGGTGATAGATAGTCTGTGACAGCCCTGTGGATCTCCTCGGCAGCCTTGAATATCTTCTCCCTATCCCTTGCCCATAGATTCCTCACGATATTCAGGATCTCTATAAGTCTATCCCTGGGAAAATATGTTCCAGCATAGAAGGGCTTGAGATCAGGGGTTAGAAATACTGTAAGCGGCCAACCTCCTGAGCCTGTTATTGCTATAGCTGCAGTCATATAGATCTCATCCACATCAGGCATCTCCTCCCTATCAACCTTCACAGGAACATAATAGGTGTTGAGGATCGCAGCAACCTCTGGGTCTAAGAAGCTCTCTCTATGCATCACATGGCACCAGTGGCATGATGAATAGCCTATGGAGAGGAAGATAGGCTTATCCTCAGCCCTAGCCTTTCTAAAAGCATCCTCGCCCCATGGATACCAGTCAATGGGGTCACAGGCATGGATCCTAAGATACCTGCTTCTAGATGATGCAAGCCTGTTGGGCTTTTGACACATATATAGCTCTTGCTCCCCAGCCAACCCTATCCCCTTTTAATAGCTATCAGAGCTTATATCAAGGGTTCTCCAAAGGGTTAGACTATTCTAGGGATCTTTCTATCCCTCACCAGATCTAACTAGAAGATGACTCCTCCCACCAGCTGGGCTTGGAAAGGATCTCCTCAGGATCTCTCCTCGTCAATACATAGATCCCTAGCTTGTCATCCATATTGAAGTACTCCACAACCAGGTATCCCTCTCTATTCACATAGTGATCCAGGGCCTCTCTTACTCCAAATCTCCACCTAAGAGCCTCCTCCCACATAGCGTCCCTCAGCTTCGAGATATTCCTAGGTATATATATCGCCACTACCCTAGAAGAAGATCTCCTAAACCCGTGGAACCTAGGCGGATCGCCTGAGCACTCCACCACATAGTCCAGCCTAATGAACTTCAGAAGCTCATCGAGGGAAGGCCTTCTAAGCCTCTCAACCCTTTCAATAACCCTCGGAGATCTGATCCACCACTCCGCTACAAACCTATCGGTCGGCATACCCCTGTTGATATTGTCTTCAAGCTCCCCGTAATAGTTCTCCTTAAAAACCCTCACAACAACGCCTAGCTTATTTACATTGAAATTAGCATTTAAACCCTGCAGAGGGTCAAAAGTCCACTTTATAAGATCAAAACCCATTTTAAGCACATAATCCCTCTGAGCCCTCTTAAGCATAAACCCAACCCCACTATATTTCCTCTCCTCCACAACCCCTGTCTGATGGCTATAGAAATAGGGCTTAGGAGCAGCATACACTGGAAATCCCCATGAGAAGCCAACCAGCCTATCCCCATCAAAAGCGCCTAGAACCAAGCCTCCATTCTCAGCCACAGCCTTGAGCACATGGGCAGGGGTTATATCATAGCAACTCGAACCCCAAGCACTTATTTGGACATCAACAGCAGCCCTGAGACTCCTTGGATCACTTATAGGTACGATCTTAACCACACAGCTCACCATCCGCCAAACAGATATCAGATAAGAACAATATAAACAACATATTCGTCTTCACCAGCATCTCTAATGTCCTCCCCGCCCTAAAGGGCGGGGGTTCCCTTTGGGCGGTTCATCGATTCCCCC
>JAVVGG010000115.1:0-5286 GCA_032249275.1 Desulfurococcales archaeon | reverse complement strand
CAATTTCGCCTTTGAACACTTTTGATTATAACCGCTAGGAGAATCTCAGGTTATCTATCTATGATCTATACTATGGGAATAGCTATATATAGTTTCACCTATTAGTAAGGTGTTACATGTGATACCCTGTGATCCTTTTTTCTGGCATTTCTATATGCTCTCTTATCTTCCTCTCGATCTCTTCAACGGTCTCAGCATGCCTTATTAGATCTTGTACATCGATCTCCATTCCAAGGATCTCCGAGATCTTCTTAACAGCTACAGAAGCCGCCCTGGGATCAGGTCTTTCTCTTTCTGCATAGGGTAGGATAACTATTGCGGGTTGCCCCAGGATCTCTGTGAACATTA
The DNA here is from genome assembly GCA_032249275.1 of Desulfurococcales archaeon. Taxonomy (GTDB): domain Archaea; phylum Thermoproteota; class Thermoprotei_A; order Sulfolobales; family AG1; genus AG1. Next base: position 4,938 of record JAVVGG010000115.1, on the reverse strand, counting down.
GAATTATCGCTAGCGGGCCCACTATTATTAGGCCCTTATCCATTACAGGTTCTTTAAGCTCTCTTTTACCCCATTTATTTCCGGTCCATCTGAGGAGATCTTCTTGGGATCTTCTAACACTTGGATCGAGGCCCCCGATCAATAGCATTTCGCTAATCCTGTTCTCGATGCTCCATCTAACAATAGTTTCTGCAAATTCTATCCTCTCATGTATATTTGGTACAACGCTGTTCACCAGAACTACGAGGCCGCTTCCCTCTTTTGAGTAGATCTCGTGGGGGAAGCTGAAGCTCCTCTCACCCTCTATGGATACTACATCTGGCATGTACTTTGTTATAACATAGCCTATTCTCTTCAGCTTTAGAGCCTCAACAATATATTTAGTAGCTATATATCCCACAGCACCAAAGCCTGGAAACCCTGTTACAAGGTATAGCTCACCATTTCTCCTCATAGCGTCTAGGGGCTCCGAAAGTATGATCCTAACTCTTCTTCCTTTCCTCTCCACCACTCACCCTCCCTAGTGATAGCTGCTACACCCTTGGTAAAATATAGAATCTCTCTGGGGGATAGGAGGAGCCTTCCAACTCCGCAGAGCTTATCAGACTCATCTACTATGAGCACCTCATCCCAAGGCCTGAGATCCTCGTCGATATATAGCACGTGCCTTGCAAACAGATTTCCCCCTCTTCTAATCTCATCAGCAACTTCATCTACTACAACCACTCTCATAGTTGGGAATCTAGATACTCTGTGGAGAGCAGCTCCTCCTATGAATCTTAGGAGAAGCCTATAGTCAGATGCTCTTATAGTGGCTATTATGCCCCCTTCTCCAACGATCGCTCTAACTCTCCCAGTATTTCTAGATATAAGAACCTTAGAATCATCTGGTATAAGGGCCTCACCTGCTCCTAGAAAGAACTGATAATCAGCTATGGCTCTTAGTCTCCTCAAGAGCCTTTGTGAGGGCTTCTCAACCAATAAATTCTCCATTGCAAACCCAAGAATCATAGGGTCAGGGCTCTAATAGCTCTATAGCTCTAAAGATACCCCATTTCCACCTTAAAGAGGGGCAAGGCTTTTAGTTATATTTGCTTCGTAGTAGCCTAGATCCCAGCTATGGGCTATACCGCTACAACACCTAGATCCCTAGAATCTTTCTATACCGTGACCCTAACGAATTTGGAACCTAGGATAGGGCTTTTGCTTGAGATACCTCCCGTCCTAGGATGGGAATACAATGAGAGAACACTGCTTAGGTGAGATGTGATTCTGAAGAGTGGGCAGGTGAGACCAGGTACAATATAATAGTTGAGCTGGTAATCGCTACTAGTTAACAATCTATATGTGTTGTGTGAGGGCTGTGCTCTTATGTGTGATGGGGATCTCTGATTGGATCTCCTCGGCAATATCCCCTCTAGCCTTTCTTTCCAGAACCTTTTTCACAGCCTTTACTAGGTCGTCTTGGGCTATATAGTCTCTTCCAGCCCTTATAGCTATATAGCCTGCTTCTGTGCATATAGCCTTTATATCTGCTCCAGAAGCGCCTTCTGTTATCTCAGCTAGTAGGTCTAGATCTAATTCGCCTCTAATATTCAGTTTCCTAGTATGCACCCTGAAGATCTCCTTTCTAGCCCTTTTATCTGGTAAAGGTATGTATATAACTCTATCAAATCTTCCAGGCCTTAGTATCGCTGGATCTAGCACGTCTATTCTATTTGTAGTTGCAATCACCTTTACATTGTCTAGGGGGTCGAAGCCGTCTAGCTCGGCTAGCAGCTGCGCTAGCGTCCTATGGATCTCCCTCTCCCCACTTGTACCAACATCTATCCTCTTCGCCGCTATAGCGTCTATCTCGTCTATAAGCACAATCGAGGGAGCATGCTTCCTTGCAAGCGCAAATACCTCCCTCACAATCCTCGCCCCCTCCCCTATGAATTTCTGCGCAAGCTCAGATGCCACGAGCCTTATGAAGGTGGCATTTGTTTCCCCAGCAACAGCTCTTGCAAGAAGGGTCTTTCCAACTCCTGGAGGGCCGTAGAGGAGAACGCCTTTGGGAGGCTCTATTCCAAGCCTTCTAAATAGATCTGGGTTTTTGAGGGGGAGCTCTACAACCTCCCTTATCTCTCTGATCTGCTCCTCTAAACCCCCTATGTCCGAATATCTCGTATTTGGTTTTTCAACAAGTTTCATAGCCGTTACAAAAGGATCTTCTCTAAAGCCCAGCACCTCAACGATCTCAGACCCCCTGTTATTGAGTGCCACTGAGATCCCTGGCTTTAGAGTTTTAGGATCTATTTTAGAGCTTATGTTAACAACTAGGTTTGGGCCCGTCGAGCTCTTAACAATAGCTCTTCCATCCGGTAGGAGATCTATGAGGGTCGCCTCTATCAGAGGCGGTTGAAGCATCTTTTCAAGCTCGATTCTACATTGGCCAAGCTCGTCTAACAATGTTTTCTTCTCGATCTGAAGCTCCCTAACAGATTTCTCCAGATATCTTACGTATCTCTCTAGATCTCTATCAAGATCTATGTCTCCTTCACCGCTGTAGCCTCTCTGGTCTTCATATTCGCTTTCTTCCTCTACCATATAGCCCACACTGATTAATCTATCACAACTAGGTTATTAAGATGTTATGCTATTTAGCTTAGCTATAGAATTGCAAAGCCTTAGATTAGACATATATCCTCTTAAACGCAATATCTATGCTAGGAGAACGCCTTGAAGTATTCTGTAGCTGAGGCGTCTCACGATCCTTTTGAAGCTATCGAACTATATATTAAAGAACTAGGGCCATTAGAACCTTGCTGTGAGATCGTCTCGATAGAAGATGCTTATGGCAGGGTGCTTTGTGAAGATGTAAGAACCCCTATATCGCTGCCTCCATTCCCAAGATCATTGGTTGACGGCTTTGCGGTAATATATGATGATATAGCTGGCGCTTCAAAAGAGAATCCTTCGAGTCTCAGGCTATTAGGCAGGATCTCTGTTGGGAGTGATGCAAGCGATATAGAGATCCCTAGAGGTGCATGCTATGCTGTGGATACAGGTTCTTATGTACCCCTCAATGCCGATCTCGTAATCCCATATGAATACACATCCATCACAGGAGATCATGTGCTCATATATAGTCCCCTTCCAAGAGGAAGCAACATAGCATATCCTGGGAGCGATGTGTATAGGGGGTTTATAATAGCGAAGAAGGGGTGGAGAATTGATGAAAGGATCATATCTGCTATGGCCTCTGCAGGAATTAGAGATATAAAGGTATATAGAAGGGCTAGAATATGTATAGCTGCAACAGGCAACGAGCTTCAAGAGCCTGGGAGCAGGTTAGAGCCCGGTAAGATCTATGAGTCTAACTTGGAAATGCTCTCAGCAATTTTGAGATCCGAGGGTTTTGAGGTACACGGTCTGGGGATTTTAAGGGATAGTGCTGATGCTATAGCAGAGGCCATTGAAAAGGGTCTCAAGACTTGCGATCTTCTATTTATAACTGGGGGCACATCAGCTGGGGTGGAGGATTATGTATATAGAGCTATTGAGGAGATGGGTAGGGTTGTTGTAAGGGGAATCAGGTATAAGCCTGGAAAACCCCTTACCTTAGGTGTTATAAAGGGAAAACCTGTGATAGGGTTTCCCGGAAACCCTGTTTCTGTTGTGATGCTTGTAAAGACAATATTGGTGAGACTTTTAAACAGGGTGAAGGGTGAGGAGGATCAGCTCCAGGGGCCTATGAATGGTATTGCAAGACTTTTAAGGGGTGTTAAAGCGGCTGAAGGAAGGCTCACACACATACCTAGCATCCTTGTGAGGGGTAAGAGAGGTTTTTTTGTATTACCATGGGTGCTTGAGAGCTATATGATTTCTAAGCTGGCGCTGGCTGATGTATACATCGAGATACCATATGATGCACAGAGAAAGATTCTAAGGCCTATGGATGAGGTGGAGTTCAAAAGCCTTAGCCCCAAGCCGAGAGCATGGATCATCGAAGCCGGAGAAATCCTAAGAGGCACAGGCATTGCAGGTGACAGGCTCAGATTGTATACATCAAGAGAAGAGGCTCTCTTATGGCTTGAAGCAGGAGCCGCGGCGAGGGGATATATATGTGAACACATAGATCTCTCAGAGAGAAGGGCTATAGTTAGGGTTCTACCAGATAACATTATAGAGAAATATAGAATTGAGATACATAGACGCGGTAAGTTATATAAAATCCCGAGATTCCCCAGCAGCACATGCTATTCAGATGCTGTGAGAAGCATTGTTATGAGAGAAGGGGTTGAGGGATATCTAGAGATCCCCGTGGAGTCCCCTGAGCAAGCTTTTGCAATGTTTACAGATGGATACCTGGATCTTGCGTTTAGCGCGGAACTAATAAGCTGATCTATCTTGAGAGGGTTTTGTTGAGGAAGAGTATGCCTGGCAATAGAATCTCCATTGCGCTTTTAACATCCGCAATATAATGCCCCATATCAGGGATTATATGTAGCTCAAATTTCTTCCCTAGTTCCAGAAGTTTCTGAGCGTATCTTAACACGGGTCTAAGGGGGGTTCTAGTATCGTTTTGAGGATGTATAAGGCATATTGGGGCTTTGAGTCTTTCAGCATAGTTTATCGCAGATCTCTCTTTCCAGAGCTCTCTCTTACCGTCGAATAGAAGTAGTGCAAATTGTTTGAAGAGCGCGTCTCCTAACTCATACATTTCCTCCCAATCGGGCACAGAGGCCCCGGCCACAGCCGCGTCCCATACATCTGGCTCCCTCACAGTTGCCCAGACACTCATAAAGCCTCCATAGCTATATCCAAAGATCGCTATCTTGCTTGCGAGCCCCACCTCTCTAGCCCATTTAGCTGTGGAGACTACATCCTGCAGATCCCCTCCACCAGGATCGCCTATATCTAGTCTCCTGAACTCCTCTCCATATCCTGTGGAAC
>JAVVGG010000114.1:0-5374 GCA_032249275.1 Desulfurococcales archaeon | reverse complement strand
GGCTTGGGGCTTAGTGTTCTATAAGTGTTTCTAGTAAACCCTCTACAGATCTTATCGATAGCTTCTTCTCAAACGTTATTTCTCTGTAGTTTAGTCCGAGCTCTTCTGCATATCTCCATGCTCTTAATATCTCCTCTCTCGTTGGTCTTCTAGCTATGTCGAATGCGTCCGGGCTGAAGCTGGGCGAACTTGGATCTGCGTATGCCTCAGGCCTATATTGATCCATAACGTTTACTGGGGTGCCCGGTATATTCTTAGCAATCCACTCTAGAACTGATTTTGTGCAGCACTCGACATGGTTTGGCATCACGAGATGTCTTATAACCATTTCCTCGCCCCATTCATAGAGTGTTTTGATGTTGTTAGCAACCGTCTCATAGTACCACGGGGTTCTGGATAGCCTTATAGCGCATCTCCCTGGACCGAATTTGAAGTCAGGTAGCCATATATCTATGAGGGGTCTTAAAAGGATCATGGATTCCCTTGAGAGGAACATGTTTGTGTTAAACAGCATTGGGACGTTGAAGAGACCCTTATATGATCCGAACCTCTTGTCCATGGGATATGGTATATAGCTGTCTGCCTTTGTTAGGAGGAGCTTCTCAAGCTCCCCGTCTCTAGGCATTAGCTTGAAACCCTCATTCGCTAGATACCACATAGCCTCTACTATGGAGTGGAGATGCACAGTTGGCTCCCCACCAACCCAGTTTATATTGTGGCAGCCCTCGATCCTGAGGAGGAAGGCTATCTGGGCAAGCTCTCTTGGGGTGTAGGGAACACCATTGAATCTATCTCTAGAGATATCGCTGTTCTGACAGAAGAGACACCTCATGTTGCATGAAGTGAAGAATATTGTTCCAGAGCCGTGTGTCCCTCTAAAGACAAGCTCCTCACCGAAGTGGTGGAAGTAGGAGCCAACCCTGCTCTCTGTGGTGAGCATACATGCCCCTAGCCTATCACCTTTAGCTCTGTCAACACCACATCTCCACCTGCAAAAAACACATTTCTTAACAATAACTCTAACAAGGCTCCTGGCGAGGTCTAACAAGCTATATCTAGGTCTCTCAAGCCTAGTTATATCCTCGCCTCCATATCTAACATCCCTCCAAAGCCTTAGAAAATCCTCTGTAGCCCTCTCATATATCGAAAGCCCCTCCTCAATAGAGCCTATCTCATCAAAGCTATTGGCAGGCACTGCAACTCTATTGGCGATATTATATTTAGCTGGATATCTATTAATAGAAACCCCTAGATACCAGCCAAGCCTATTACTGAGCCTCTCCCATATCCAGAGCCTCTCAAAATCTCTATAAATGCTACTCCACATAGCCGCCTAAATAGATACACTGCAAAGCTAATATATCTAACCTCCTAACGGGGTTCGGGTTTCACTGGGCTTGGTTCTTGCCTAGCTCTTTTCCCTTGGCTTCAAAGCCCTCGGGATCCCTTTTCATCGGGATCCATATCGCTGGCTTCACCCGCTCAGGGTGACCCCGGCCCACAGCTCCACCCTCATAGCTTCCTCAGGTTCATTGCTTCTTGGGTCTCCACGACATACCCACATCTACTGCTCGATCCTCTCAACATTTCTGTGTAACACGCAGCAGAACTCCGCTAGTGTAATGTTTAAAAGGCTTTCTGGGATCGGGAAAACCATAAATATGGAGTAAAAGTAGCGGTTCAGTATACCCTTCGCCTCTAGGTCGGCAGCCTCTGTTAGATGGGCTGTGTAATATATAGTAAGAGTTTTTTAAGGCTTTCCAGCCTTTTTAGATAATATCTCGGGCTATATCCTCTCTTGGACGTGGCTGGATAGAATCTCCTGTGCCTGATCACCTGGGTAATCTCCTCTTCCTTTGTTCTGGTGATTACTAGCTCTTCTAGGGGTGCTGATCCGCTTAGTATGGTTTTCTCGACGGTTTTGAACTCTTCTAGAGCTTCTATGGCTCTTTCTCTCAGCTCTTTCTCCGTATCTGCCTTTGATAGTGCTTCTATAGCCTTGATCCATGCTTTCTTCACTATTGGAGGGGTGTCCCTTCTAATAAGCTCTACACCTTTGATCTTTGTGGAGCCGTCTAGGAGCTTGCCTATATATCTGTTAGAGGCTCCGCCACCCCTAGCAGTTGGTGGGATTATGAGCCACCTATATATAGCCTCTACCCTAGCCCTAAACCCTGTAGCCCTTTCGATAATTCTCGCTATATCTTCAGCCTCTACCCTATCTACCCTCCCTGTTTCTATGAATGCCGAGTCAATTATATAGTGGATCACTTTATATCCCATACTCCTCACAATATCCATAGCCCTCCACGCAATCTCCCTAGCATATGCTGTGACACACTCATAGCTATCTATTCTTCCAAACCTGGCATTTCTATATCCTAGATATCCGAAGGATGCTACAAGGATCCACTTTATAGCCTCCTGTCTCTCATCCAAGATCCTCCTGAGATGGGGGTTGACACCGTCTAAGGCCCTTTTAATCTCCTGCCTTCTCGCTACTAGATCTTCTATAACCTCAGCTACGAGACCTCTCCTCTCCATACAGATCCGATGCATCGCCTCAGGCACCTCTATGTAGTTAGAGCAGCTGGGATCGTTAACTGTTTCGGGTGAGATGTTATATCTAGATATTATCGAGGGATAAAGTGATGAGAAATCAATTTGTACAACCCCGAAGTAGATCCCAGGCTCTGGCTTCATAACATAGCCTCCCCTATCGAATAGTGGTAGAGACTCAACCCTTCTCATAGTCTCTGCATATCCAGCGGGTCTGTGAGGGACTAGATATCTCTTCTCAAAGGCTCTCAAAGCTTCGATGGACGTTAATACCCTTCCTATCGAGTATCTCCCTGCGATCCTCGGGATTGTATAACTTATTCTACACCACTCTAACAGGCCATAGACGCCTATGGGAACTCCTTTCATATGTACGAAAATAGATCCCTTGGATCTAGCGATTCTATCTATGATTTCTTCGAAGGGCCCCCTATATAGGATCATATGGGGGTTTAGATCCTCTACGGCTTCGAATAGCTTATCAATAGATCCTCTCGAGACGCCCTCGGGAGATTCTATCTCGAAACCAACTACCCTAGACTTCCTTGAAAGGGCCTCTCCGTACCATGCCAAGAGTCTCACCCAAGCCCATTTAATAGGTGGTGGCTGATAGAGAGGATCTTTCATATCCTCATCAACGCCTAGATCTCTTCTAAGTCTGGTGAGAACAGGTATTCCGAGTCTGTGTAGTGTTGACTGAACAAGTCCTGGATAAGTGTTAACCCTAACGCCTAGCCCGAGTATCTCAACTCTAGAGTGGATCTCGTTGATTCTCCTCGGATCTCTTACTTCAAAGGCTATAATCTTCCTCCATGATCTATAATAAGGTGGTTGGAGCCACTCCTCTATCCAGGCTTTCTCTATAGATGGGTGCTCCTCGATCTTTGATAAGAGTTTCTCAGCATCTATCTTGGGATCTATATAGCCTCTATATCTAGCATCTACATATATATTTTCAAGTCCTCTACCATCTCCTCTAAGCATCCTAAGTAAGATCCTGCCTCTTTCTAGAGACGCGTCTAGCGCCCACAACTCTTTCTAAGCCTCCTATATAGTTCCACAATTAAGGAGAAGAGAATCACCTCCAAGGGATCTGACGATGGAGATCTCTGAAAGGCATTGTATAGCTTCACAGCGCTTTCAAGGCCTTCTAGGGCGGCCTCTCTAAGCTCTGGATCCTCTATTGAGGAGAAGATCTTTCTAAGCCTATCTAGCTCGCCCTCAACGCCCATTCTAAGAGATGGCGCCGTCCTACCCATCTTCCCCCACCCCCATAGAGATCCTCGATTGTGAACGCAGCCCTCGCATTCGGCCTAGCTGGGTGTTTAATTAGCTCACCATATATTCCAAACCTCCTCCTTGAGATCCTCATCATTATGTGAACACTATGGTGGTGGAAACTCCCTCCCTCAGGCTTTTGGGAGCCGTATCTTGTCACCCTGTTAAAAACAACTATGTTTTTCGAAATACCCATTCTTCTGATCCACGAAGTGATCTTCGTATAGATCTCGAAGCCCGTGGAATTTGGGTTAGAGTGAAGATAGGGATCTATAACTATTAGATAGCCCTCTAAGGAGTAATTCTGTGAAAAGCTCTCGAGATCCTCTAGCTTTAACCCCCTAGAGAAGTATATCCTCGAGAGATCCCCGCCCAAGATCTTTGTAAGTCTCCTCAACAAAAAAGGATCAAGACCTCCGAATAGCTGGTTAATATATACATAAACATCATCCATAGCAGAGAGACAAGCTATAGATCTATGGGCAAGCAGATAGATAAGATCCCAGGCTCCATAGAACTCAACAATCCACCCAGGCTCTAAAGGCTCTAAAAGACAATCTATAGCTTTAACACAGCTTAGATGCAGCACACCCACCAATCAACACTATGGAGGTATTACTATATAGATACAACAGATATGTGAAATACCCGGTGGGTGAGAGAGGGGAGATAGAAACTTTCGCCCCACCACATAGTCTGTACTAACTTGCTTGAATGCGATCCCAACCCATGGCTTCGTCATCATCGAAGACCCTGGTTCATAGCTGGGATTGAGGTTCCTCAAAGTGGGTAGATACAGATAATGTGATGGGGCAGTGAAAGCCCTGCCCGATGCGATGAAGCCAAGGGAAGAGGGCTTGATGTTAAAACACATCAAATTCAATGAAACTCGAACCCCATCATCTAGGAAAACTACCTCTATCTTCATCTTTTTCAAATAATATTACTAACCACCCTTGGAAGAGTATATCTGATGAGCACACCGGCAAGCTCGATAAGGAGTAATCTTGGCCCATATAGTCTGACACTATTCCCCTTGGATTTTATATAGTTAAACAGCTTTTCTGCAAGCTGCACCCTCTTTTCGTTTCTTTCTGAAAATAAATCGATATATACCGAAGTGTCGATGATAATCCTCAACCTGCAGCTAAGGTCAAAATCCTTCCCTTTCATTGGACAAGGCCTCGGAGGGCTCCTCCTCTCTTGTGTTGCTGAGTTTACGGATACGTCTGGCATATTCTTATAGTATCCTCTTTAATCTCTACTAGAATTTCCTCTCCTTCCCTAAGGTCTAACGGCTCTAAGGGCTTTAACACGTCCTTTCTCAGATCTCACTTTAACTACTCTGGTCAACCCATCATACTCATTTGATATGGCTAGACTAATATGTTTTAACCATAATATCCCCTTCAACTCTACCTCTCAGCTCATAGATAGACTTGCCTATTATTAGGCATATCTATTCCATCGCAGGTTCTCAATAGATTGAAATCGTATCCCTATATGGAGAGCTGACCTCCTCTCCCGCCTTCAGGTC
>JAVVGG010000113.1:0-5383 GCA_032249275.1 Desulfurococcales archaeon | reverse complement strand
CCTCTCCAGAGGCTAACACCCGAGACCCCAGCATAGAAACCCCGCCCTTCAGGGCAGGGAGAGTGTCATAGGAAAAGATTATCTATTATAGAATTGAAAGTATTTGGGCTTGAGGCCTCCACTTGAGAACAATATTCTCAATCTTCTCAGAGATCTTTACAATAGCGTAGCCCAGGATCATGAGTAGGATTAGAAGTGCGAAGACCCCTGATGTGTCGAAATATCCTGATAGGATGAGCATTCTATATCCAAGCCCTCTTGTGGAGCCCACGAACTCCCCTATGATTGCGCCTATTAGTGCGAAGCCCACGCTTGTTTTAAAGGCGGCGAATACCCATGAGAGTATCGATGGAATTACTATGTATCTCATTATCTGTATCCTTGATGCTCCCATCACCCTTACGACCTTTATAAGCTCTGGATTAATACTAGCTATCCCGTTGATTGTATTGAAGAATGCTATGAAGAACACTATTGAGAATGCCACCATAGTCTTCGATAATACTCCGAACCCTAGCCATGTGACGAAGAGAGGCGCTATTGCTGGTCTAGGTAGGGAATTAATTGCTATTATAAAGGGCTCTACTACTCTTGCGAATAGTTTAAAGTAGCTAAATGCTATGCCAAAGGCCACTCCTCCTAATATGCCGAGGATAAGTCCGGAGAATGTTGCTTGAAGTGTGAATGATAGATCCTCAAGGAATAGCCTGCTGAATACATAGCTATATAGCTTCTGAGCTATTAGCGAGGGTTTCCCAATGATGAGACTGGATACATATCTATCTGACGAATACTCCCACAAAAGGATCAAGAGCACTAGCAATATAATCCTGTAGATATTAATTACTATAAGCTCTCTAGCCCTCCCCATAACCCGTAACCTCCCCCGAGAGCAGTTCCAAAAGCTTCTCCTTGAGATCCTGGGAATATCCCGAAGCCCTAACTTTGAAGGGATCTCTTGGATGGGGCTCCTCAACAGCGATGGAGGCCTTTATAGTCCCAGGTCTTCTAGACATCACTATGATCCTGGTGCCTATTGTGATCGCCTCCTCAATATCGTGGGTTATGAAGATCACGGTGCTTCTAAGCTTAGAAATCAGCCAGCTGAGATGACCCTGAAGCTTTATCCTCGTAAGAGCGTCAAGAGCTACGAAGGGCTCGTCCATCACCAGTAGCTTCGGGCTCGTTATTAATGCCCTAGCAAGCTGGGCTCTCTGCCTCATCCCTCCAGAGAGCTGGTGGGGATAGAACTTCTCAAACCCATTAAGACCAACCAGCTTTAGCAAGCTCTGAGCCCTCTCTAAGGCCTCCCTTTTAGGGACACCTTTTATCTGTAGGGGGAGCACTAGATTATCTATGAGGGTTCTCCATGGTAGGAGTGTATCTACTTGGGATACATAGCCAACACCTACCTCTCTATATAGCGTCTTCACCCCCTCACTCCTCAGGACATCGACTCCATACACAGTGGCATTCCCTCTTATTGTGGAGTTTGGGGGTACAAGCCCTAGGATGAGGTGCGCCATAGTTGTCTTCCCACATCCTGAGGGCCCTATAACGGCTATGACCTCCCCATCGCGGATCTTGAGGTTTACATTCTCAAGAACTCTTAGGCCGGGATATTCTAGGAATAGATCCTCAAGGATAACGGCCTCATTATTCGACAAGCTTGACACCGCCTAACCTATATTTTCTCTTCAGGCTCTCGCTGGGTATATATCTACTCTCTAGGGCCTCGATTCTCTCAACACCCACTATCTTTGAGAACTCTTTAAAGCTGAACATCCTATCTAGATAATCCCTCGAGGATCCAGTGCTCCTGAGGATCGCTAAACTATCATATATGGCCTTAGCCGCAGCATATAGAGCCGTCACAGGGAACAAGACTATCTTAAAACCGATCTTCTCAGCCTCCTCCGCACTAAGAAACGGGGTTCTTCCCCCCTCCACGATGTTGAGGATCATCGGTGCTTTTATCTCCCTCACAGCCTTCCTCATCTGCTCAATACTCTCAAAACCCTCTATAAATACTACGTCTGCACCCGCAGCCTCATAGGCGCGGGCTCTCTCAATAGCTCTATCTATACCCTCAACTGCTATTGCATCTGTTCTCGCAACTATGATGAAGTCCGGATCCTCTTCATTTCTAGCCTCTATAGCAGCCCCTATCTTTCCGATCATCTCCTCATCAGGGATCACCTCCTTTCCCAACATATGGCCACATCTCTTAGGCCACACCTGGTCCTCAATAAGGATCCCTGAAGCGCCAGCCCATATATATTCCTTAACAGTTCTATACACATTAACAGCATTACCATAGCCTGTGTCTCCATCCGCTACTAGCGGTATCCTGATCGCCTTAGCAATACTCGCAACACGATCCCTCATCTCGCTAAACGACACTAACCCCACATCTGGCAGGGCTAGGAGAGATGCAGCAGTACCATAGCCCGTATGAAAGACAGCCTCAAAGCCAAGAATCTCCGCGATCTTCGCTGATAAGGCGTCATAGACCCCTGGGACGACTAAAATCCCAGGTCTCTCCAGCAACTCTCTGAATGTTCTGGACCTGGTTTTCATCGAGCATACCTCCAGTTGTGAATTTCAAAGATATATATTTATATTTTTCTTTATATAAACCATGATTTGACGGGGTGGTGAGAAACGTCTCTAAGTAATCTGGCCAGGATAGCTATGTTTCTCATAGGCCTGGTTATCGGGATCGCTGCAGGCTTTATAGCTAGCCAAGCACTTTATAACCCCTCACAAACTCCAGCACCGTCTCCCCAGATAGCTGGTCAAACTGTTACCATTACAAAACTCGATACCAGAACCTATACTGTGACAAGCACCATTACCGCTGGGTACACGCAGCCTAGGTGGAACATCAAGATCTCCTCCACAACCGGGTATTTCGAGGCAAACCTGCCAGTGCTCGTCGCAATTGCAAAAGGGTACTTCAATGAAGAGGGTATTAAAGTCACCTTTATACCAGTTAAGGGGGGCGCAGAGGCTAGGAAGCAACTTGTAGCAGGAGATGTTGATTTCATAGCACAGAGCCCTCTCCATGCCGGGATAGCGATTTCCGCTGGTGCCGATATCAGGGTCGTGGTTCCCACGTATAGGCTCAGCAGTGTTGGTATATGCGTATCCTCAGCGCTCAAAGACAGAGTTAAGAGCGTCTCAGATCTTAGAGGGATGGCTATTGGGATATCTGCCTTTGGATCCCTTACATGGGCTATGGTCAACTACTACGCTATAAAATCGGGTCTCGATCCGCAGAGGGATCTAACCATAGTGGAGATAGGCAGCGACATAGCTGCAATAGTAGCATCGCTGCAGCAGGGAAAGATACAGGCATACGCATGCTGGACACCAATTATATATGAGCTTACCAAGAGAGGCCTCGCATATACCCTAATAAACCCCCTAAACCCTGAGGAGCATAGGAAATGGATAGGGGAGTCCAGCCTAGAGGCTGGCATACTAACTAGGGGAGATGTGATAAATAAGAACCCCGAGCTAGTCGCGAGAGTAGTTGCTGCAGTCAAGAAAGCCCTCCTCTATATATCCATAACTCCATCAACAGATATAGCAAAGCTACTTCTACAGAACGAGGAGACAAATCAGTTCGTAGGCTATCCAGAAGAAGATCTAGTAAAAATAATAGATATGCTAAAACCTGGTTACAACACATACGGCCTTCCCGACCCTAGATCCTGGGAGACAGGCCCATACGTTATACTCCAAAAACTATTACCAGATCAGTTTAAGCCTGTATCATTTGAACAAGCAGTGGACTGGAGATTCTCAGGCTTAGCCACCAGCAGATCATAACTCTTTCAATTCTATAGTAGATATTTTTTCTCATCATCGGCTTGGGGATCGAGTTGTTAGCATTCTCCCAATTTCATCCGGGATCATTATTGCATATGTTGCTCCGCCTTCCACATGCCCGATCCACAAGCCCTCAAAGCCATATACTTCATCATAGCATAGATAAGTCCCTAGAAAGCTTAGAAACCAAATACTACTCCGTCCTAGAGAGTGAGGAGTTAGTAAAACCCATAAGATATCCTCCTAATATGATGCCAAAGAGGAGCTCGCAATATGCCAAGATCCTCTCGACACCTCCTGGTCCTAGGCCTAAGTGGTTCCCTGTAGTGAAGATAGCTAGGAAGATGAGTGCTAGAGTCCCCATAGCTGGTGCTATTAGTCTTGCAATGCCTGAGAGGATCTAACTTGCTATTGAGGCAAGAGCCCCGAATGTGAAGGCAATGAATGCTGAGATGGTGTGGAGAATACCATAGTTCTCTGGGAAGAGACCGACTCCTATGGCTCCGATACCTGTTATCAGGAGTAGCCTATAGAAAAGACGATCCCTTATGCCTCTCCTAATATATAGGCTTCCAGTGATCATAAACACCCTCAGGAGGATCGATGAGACATTGAATATTAACGAGGAAGGTTGAAAAACTATGCAGAGACCGCCTCTACATGTTGCCCCTAGATCGCTTATATAGTTCCTCAAAATGCTATAATCAGAATATAAGGAGCTGGCAACTATCATAGCTACTAGAAACTAAAAGCATCCGAGAAAAATCAAGGCCCCGGCATAGTGGAGATATTTCGTGTAATCCCTAGAACTATTATGGATCATACAAACCACCTCTCCATAAGTCCATTAATTCCAGGCTTTTAATTTATAGTATTTTTGGAGCTTTAACCTTTTGAAGGCTTCTGTAGGCTCGTATGTTTTAACCATGTTCAAGCAGTGCTTAACCTTTAGTCCTGAAGCTGATCAGCAAGACTATTGTATACAGATTAGATAAAGCGATGGAAATGATTAGCAAGGGTAAGATATAGGTCTTGATACGTGATTCGAGATTTAGAGTGCTACTAAAAGATCGATCATATTGATTGGACGATCAGCATCTCTACCAGAGGCGTGGAGAAGGTTGTAGCAATGATGGGTGGCGCTTAATAGAATGATCTCTCTATATGCGTTGAAAATATATAAGGAACCTGATCATTGGGGCCGGAATAAAACACTGGGACTATGTTTAGAATTTAAGTGAGAATAGCCTCTTAAATAGTCTTGTTAGTATTAAAGGTATATATGACGATCTTATCTTTCTTCTATATACCATAGCGATCTCTCTTATCATGCCTTGCGGAACCCTGTATCTTATGAGGTATACATATAGTAGTATCCAGCGGATAGCGAGTAAGATCGTTTGGTATATTGTATAATAGATCACCGTCGCTATTATCTTGAGGACGAACTTAGCTAGAAAGAGAATCAGACGCCCAATTGCCAAGAATATACGATAATTTCCCGATCTACACATCCTATATATTCTCCCCTCCCTCTATACAAGCC
>JAVVGG010000112.1:0-5418 GCA_032249275.1 Desulfurococcales archaeon | reverse complement strand
CTGGTGGGGAGCCTCTGCGGTGAGGGGGCTCGGGGAGACCGTTGAGAAACAGATGATGGAGAACCACCATCTGCTGAGAAACGGTAAATTATATTGCTCCAAAACATATGTTCTTTGGTAGATGGTGGATCCATGTGCATAGAGAGGAGCGTTTAAACATATTCACTCTACTAGAATATGAGGAGCTTAAAATGCCAAAGCCTAGCTATATGCTTGTGGGATTACCAGATACGGGCTGTATCCTTTTTCATGGTAGTGGGGATGCTTTTATATTTGTTCTCCTGCTTAAGCTTATAAGAATCAGTTTATAATTGTTTTGATGATTAGGTGATATTTCTGCTAGATTTTGGAATATAGATTTTGGAATACCTCGGGATGCTATGATGCCCAGAGCACCCGAGACAGAAGCCCTGCATGGGGGCTATGCCCCAATAGAGCCTCGGGATCCAAGGGTAGATGGGAGCCCCTTTCCACGGGCTCAATAGCCACCCATGAAACCACAGGGCTAGAAACCCTGTGGATCAAGAAGCAAAGCAGCACAAACAAAAGAATATCAGCGACAATCAACAACCATTGGAGGACAAGCGGATAAGCGGTTGGTAGGGGTTATAGCTTCTGTCGTACCTTGTGAAGAAGCTTGGTGCGAGGGAGATTGGGGGTTTCATCTCGAGCTACATGGCACTTATAGCATCATATAGTTAAGGGTGTGGTGAAGCCTCGCTAGAGGACTTGAGGAACTTGCAAAGATTCTTGGCAGGGATATAGATGTTAGGGAGCTGCTAGAAGAGGGAGAGGTGATAAGGGCTAGAGCTAGAGAGCTTATGAGAAGAACGATACACGATCTCACGGGTATGAGGAAGAGTTACGAATATATGGCACCTCTCTACATATAATAATAGAAGCATAGGGAGAGTAGAGGATATTCTAGAAGAGAGAGTTTTAAGGAAATCATGGATATCGCTAGGAGGATTCTCAGAGAAGCTAGATATGATACTTTTGATACTAAAATGCTAGAAAGAATGGCAGACGTCTCATTTCTCTTCAGAGCATCTCAAGATCAGGAGGGCTATTTAGAACCACTATATACTATAAGTACTATTGAAGGTGGATATAGATTTATCATAGATGCTCCATGTGCGGATAAAGAGAGGTGAGTAGTATAAAGAAAACTATAGAGCTTAAGGTAAAGATATTTAGGGATAAGATCAGAGCCCTAAGCACTATAAGGCCTAGCCCACACCCTATTAAGGGATACAGGTTAAGATATGATCTACCTTTCGAACCAGATCCAAATAAGATCCAAGTTAGAATGAAAGCAGGTTTCATAGAGCTTATAATTATGAAATAAATTTTTCAATAGATTTATGGGAAGAGTCTCTCGGGATCTCGCGGGAGTAGTCTAGCTTCCCTTATATTTGGTAGCTTGAGTATTTGCATCACAACCCTCTCAAGGCCTATTCCCGCCCCACCATGGGGTGGGGCTCCATATTTGAAGAACTCTAGGTAGAACCAGAAGTTCTCTGGATTTAACCCCTTCTCTCTTGCCTGCTCAACTAGGATATGATATCTATGCTCCCTCTGCCCCCCCGTAGCTACCTCTAACCCTCTGAATAGCAAGTCGAAGCTTAGGGTCCACTCTGGCTCTCCAGGTTTTCTCATAGCATAAAAAGGCCTTACTTTCCAGGGGTATTCTGTGACAAATATAAAGTCCGAGGAATATTCCTTCCTAGCATATGTCCATAGCAGTTTCTCAGCTTCAGAATCTAGATCCTCTCCATACGATATTCTCTTACCCATCCCCTCCAGCACCCTATAGGCCTCCCTCATGGTTACTCTGGGAAACTCCTTGGGTACTAGTATATCTGATGCTCCATAGCTCTCTATGATCTCCCTTGTCCTACTATTTCTAAGGACGCTTTCGATCACATATTTGAAGGCCCCCTCAGCTACCTTTAACACGTCTTCAAGCCCCTCTATAAAGCCTACCTCATAGTCTATCGAGTGATATTCCGTTAGATGCCTCACGGTATGGTGCTTCTCAGCCCTATATACAGGGCCTATCTCGAATACCTTCTCAAAACCAGCTATCACACCCATCTGTTTATAGAACTGAGGTGACTGGGCTAAGAAGGCCTGTCTATCAAAATATACCACGGGGAATACCTCTGCCCCTCCCTCCGTGGCCCCCCCAACTATTTTTGGTGTGAAGATCTCTATGAAACCGTTTGATCTGAAGTATTCTCTAAATGCATTGGCAACCTCGGCCTCTAATATGAATATCCCCATTACCCTGGGGTTTCTAACATCAAGCCACCTCCACCTCAACCTCGTCGAGAGATCTGATTGGAGGGAGCTTCCAACCTCTATCGGTGCGGGCTCGACCACCTTTGATATGACTTCTATTTTTTCAGCAGCTATCTCGGCACCGCCGGGGGCCTGTGGATTTCTCCTGAGAGTCCCAGTTACGCATACCACATCCTCTCTATCGAGTGAGGCTATCGCTTCTAAAACCTCTTGAGAGACTTCTCCAGCCTTTCCAACGATCTGTATAGAACCTTCTCTATCCCTTAATATAGCGAACTTAACCCTACCGAGATCCCTTATCCTATCGATCCAACCGCAGATTCTATATCGATTTCCATCTATACCAATCCTAAGCAGATCCTTGGTATACACCGTCTTCATACCACCCCACCTATCGCTGCGTAATCACTATATGAATACGGTTTCAGAAGCTCTTAAGGCCGCGCTACTTAAATATTGCTTAAGGCCCCTAGCCTATATAAGGGGGATATATATCTAATTTTCTATTTAGGTGGGGCTCATGAACATCCTAGGTAGGGGGTTATTTGACTCAGGGGCTAGGGCTCTTGATAGAAAGAAGCGTGAAAAGGCCGAATCCGTGTTGATCATGCTAAGAAGCCTATTATCGAGAATCGACACATATATCTCTAGGCTAGAGGAGAGAGAGAAACAGCTCTTCAACAAGGTGGTAGAGCTAACCTCGATTGGGGATGATGCTAGAGCTAGAATAATCGCTGGAGAGGTTAGCCAGATAAGATCGGTTCTTAGACATATGACAGCCTTTAGATATATAGTAGAGGAGATAACCCTCAAAATAGAAAACTATCTAGCCATCGGACAGGCGGCAGAGTCGCTAGGACCAGCAATAGCAGCCCTAAGAGAGATCAGAGGGGTTTTCAGAGGTCTCATACCAAGTATGGAGCTAGAGGTTCAGATGATAGAAAACGGCTTAAAAGAAGTAATAACGGAATCAGGGGAGTATACAGCACCATTTACATGGTATAGCCCCCAAGCTACCCAAGAAGCTAAGAAGGTATTGGAGGAGGCATACGCTATAGCTGAAAAGAAACTTAGAGAAACATTTCCCAAGATATCGAAGTAGGAAGAAAGATCTAGCTTGAATAAATAATATGTCAGATCATAATATATTGTAATTTTATTTCCATATCCTAACATCACTATTGAGAGCCTCTACATAGGCTAATTCTCTTCTCTACTTTGAAGGAGAGGCTTTCCATTCTTTTCCATCAATGTTCATAGGTTCTTCTGATCTATTGATCTATTTGGTTTTATATCTATAAATCTAGTGGGCCCGCGGGGATTTGAACCCCGGACCTCCGCCGCGTCAGGGCGGCGTCCTAACCGGGCTAGACGACGGGCCCTCATAAAATGAATATCTAATCCTGGCTATAAGCATTTACCCATTATTGTTTGATGAATGCATCAAACATATTAGATTTAGACAATATTTCTGATGAGCACTATATGATTTTCGAGGGATTAATAATGCCCGTATATAATATACACAGGCTATCCCATGTTGCTGTGAATATATCAAGCATTGAAAAGGCTCGCGCTTTCTATGTTGATATACTAGGGTATGTAAAGGTTGAGAAGAGCGAGGGTACGCTCTACTTAAAATGGGCTGAACCTTTTTCATAGTAGTAGAAATCTTTATTAT
This sequence comes from Desulfurococcales archaeon, assembly GCA_032249275.1. Taxonomy (GTDB): domain Archaea; phylum Thermoproteota; class Thermoprotei_A; order Sulfolobales; family AG1; genus AG1. The sequence goes on along the minus strand of JAVVGG010000112.1, from coordinate 1,433 downwards.
ATTTTTTCATTATTAATTAATTTTGTGGGGAGGTTTAGAGACAAAGAGAGTCTAGGGATAATGGCTAGGGGAAAGAGAAAGAGGGATAAGAGGTGGATGTGGGTTGTCAAGCCGGGAGATAAGATAGTTGCTAGTAGAACCGCTATCCTGTCTTCAAAGTAGCTATCTAGGAGAGAATTCAGGACATTAGAAGAGATCGTGAATATATAGCAGGGTGCTTGAAAATGTATTACCCCACGCATCTAGGAAAATCATCGAAAATCATTGTATCCTGAGGAATGGGAGGTATCGAGTGCTAAGGAATATCTATCCCAACATCCCATTCCACTATATATGGCTTATGCCGAGATGCTGTTGAAAGGGTATCCTCTCTAAGGAGGAACAAGACTTAGGCAATACTCTAGAGAGATCTTCGATGAGCTTGTTAAGTACTTAAACCTAGGGAAAAGGGATCTTAGGGGTAGGAGGGTTGTGAGATATCTCTGGAGGAGATCTTGGGAGATAGCTAGGCATCAAGTTGATCTTGAGATGATGGGGGCAAACTAGCGCCTAGGATCAACAGCATTAGCCTATGGCTAGTTGATGATCATGTATGGAAACCAGTAAACCCAACCAAGATCAATATAAATGGTTTTGAGAACATTTTCTTCACAAGCATTGCTATTAACACCCATAGGGGTTGGGTGTACCTCGATCTAGAGCCTTCTAAGGAGTTCTACAAGCTATTGGCAAGAGGCTTTAAACCAACATCCCACGCTAAGATCAAGCTTGATAGGGAGAATAGGAGGGTGATTTTCCACCTATCCCTCGAAAAAGAGGTCGAGATCTACAAGCCTGGGAATATTAAGCCTGTCGATGTTAATGAGAATTCTGTAACAACTCTCTACGAGGCATTCGCAGCAATCCTAGAAACAGATCTTGCAGAGACTACTCTGGGCTATAGCTATAGGAAGAAAAAGCATCCAGAGGAGAAATGGATCTTGTAGTAGAGAGACTAGAAATGCTATGGAGAAGCTTAGGGAGGGGGAAGAAGAAGAGGGACTATAAGGATGAAGACAGCTAATCTGATAGTGAGAGACGTCCTTAGGACTAGGGGCGTTATAGCTATTGAGAGGATCTCGGGGGATGATATAAGGGTTATGATCGCTAGGTATAGAGATAGGCAGTTGAGGCCAGGATATATTAGAGCACTTTGAAGGGTGAGCTGAATGCGATAATAGATAAGGCTAGGGAGTACGGTGTGCCAGTATTGATGGTAGATCCCAGGAATATCTCGAAGATCTGCCTAATACACAGGGCTGTAATAGAATATGGAGAGGATAGAATAGGGATCTGCAGCAAAGGTGGTGAGAAATGGCATAGAGAGGTAGCAGCATTAATAAATATATATTTTAAAGCCCTCAAAGCCCTTTATGAGGACAATGCCCAGAAGG
>JAVVGG010000111.1:0-5449 GCA_032249275.1 Desulfurococcales archaeon | reverse complement strand
GCTATGCTCTCGGCTGTGATAAGCCGGATAACCGTTAACTCCAAGGATCAAAAGCCAGACCAACGCTTAAATACTCTTTAAACATAAAGCATGATTAATAATAAGAGCAATGCTGATCTACTATAGAGCTGATAAGGAATAGACGGGAGAATGGGGTCAACAGCTAAAAAGAAATATATTAGAGTTAAAAGCTCATAATAATATGTAAACCGCAAATCCGCCTGCCACAGTGGGTAGAGGTGGAGATTAAAAGAAAAGCGTGCTAAATATCTACTCAGGGGAGAGGAGTTATGAAAATCGGTTGGGGTCTTCCAAAGTATTTAGTTTTTGCGGTACTAATATTCGCCATAGTATTTCCATGGCTTCAGGGTGTTAATGCTATTGGTGATATTAATGCTCAGGAGAATTCCGCGGATATCACAAATACATTGAATATCTCTACCACAACTTCAGCTACTAATGAAGCGGTCACTAATGTTAGCGCTGTGCCCGCTAATACGACAACATCTATACTAACCAATACCTCTATAAATGTTACGACCACTAACACCTCTACAATGACTACCGCAGCTACTGGTGTGGAAAACGTTACTACTAATATCACCACAATAACTGTTGTATCATATATAACCCTTCCACCTGTTACAAGACCTCCGAGCAATGTAGAGATAGCTAGATGGCTGTCGGGCGGGGTTATAGCTGGCATACTTGTTGGGCTTTCAATAGGCTATGCATTCTTCGCAAAAGGTGTTTCTATAAAAAGACAGCAGGTAGGTGGTAAAGGTGTTAAGGCTGGTGAAAGGATGGAAAAAAGGAGGAAGTAGTGTGTGTTATTTGCCCTTTGCCTTTAGCTCATTAGCCGTTCTCACTATCTCTTCATATAGCTGTTTAGCCTCTCCAGGATCTAGGATTGCTACACTTGCAGCAGCAACAGCGATGCCGGCGGCCTCCCCAAGTCTCTTTTTACTCGGTACATAGATATATGGTACTTTCTTCTCATCACATAGGAATGGGAGGTGTAAAACAACTTCAGGAGGCTGAACATCTTCCGCTATTACTACAAGCTTCGCTTGGTTCCTCTCAACAGCCTTGGTAGTCTCGTTAGTCCCTTTTTTTATCTTTCCTGTTTTAGCGGCTTTGCTGACAAGCTCATATACCTTCTCAGCTACCTCAGGGGGTACCGAGAACCTAACATGGATCTTCTCTGCGCTCATCCTCATCCTCTCTCGTCGCAATTAATAATTGCTTTGAGACCTTATATTTTCTACAGGAGAGGATTGCAGAAAGACCTTTTGATCTTGAAGATTGGAGGCTCCGTAATAACAGATAAAAATAGACCTCTAGCAATAGATAACAGCTCTATAGAGTCTGTGTGCTCTGACATAGGAAGGGCATATAGGGAGGGGGTTAGAAGATTAGTGATAGTCCATGGAGGAGGCAGCTATGGACACTACATAGTGAAAAAGATCTTGGAAAGCAAGGGGTATATAGACGAAGAGGGCTTCTCAGAGATAACTTGGTGGATGGGCGAGCTTAACAGAGAACTAATTACCAGGCTAAGAAAAAAGGGAGTACCAGCTATATCCATAGCTACTCACGCAATATTCTACGAAGAGACCCAGGATATCCTTAAATATTTATTCGAGCCTATATACTTGATGATTGAAAGAGGTTTAATTCCGGTTCTATACGGTGATGCGATAGTCTCTAGGGAAAGGGGATATGTGGTGCTATCTGGCGACACTATCTCATGGCTTCTAGCATTAAGGCTAGGTAGTAAGAAGGTTCTATTTGCCACTAACGTTGACGGGGTATTTGATAGAGATCCCTCCCAGCCTGGTGCTACGCTCTTGAGGGAGTTCAAGGTATCAAGGGACATGGCAACCCTCGATGGAAGCTCATCTAGATATGATGTTACAGGGGGTATGAGGAGGAAGATTTTAGAGGGTATAGAGATTCTGAAGAGTGGTGTGAGAGCCCTAGTGTTTAATGGTAGGAAGGGCGGGTATATATATAAGGCTCTTATCGGATATGAGGACATCGGGACGGTGATCCTATATTGAGTACACCCTCAAGAAAACTAGAGCATATAGATATCGTTCTAACACACGATGTTGAAGGGCCTGGAACAACATGGCTTGAACATGTACATCTAATCCATAGGGCTATCCCAGAGATAAACTTCGAGGATGTCGAGCTAAGCATGGATTTCCTTGGCAAGAAGCTCAGAGCACCTATAATTATAACAGGGATGACAGGGGGGCACAGGGATGTTGCCCATATCAATAAATCTCTGGCAGAGACTGTCGAGGAGTTCGGTATAGCAATGGGGGTGGGGTCTCAGAGGGCTGCTATTGAGGATCCCTCAAGGATCGAGTCGTTCTCAATAGCCAGAAAAGTAGCCCCTAACGCCGTTCTAATAGCCAATCTAGGTGCGCCACAGCTTGTCAAGGGCTATGGGATTAGCGAGGTTCGTAAGGCTATAGAGATGATAGATGCAGATGCGATAGCAATACATCTAAACCCAGCTCAGGAGGTTATACAACCAGAAGGCGAGCCCATGTATAGAGGTGTTCTTAAGAGTCTTGAGCATATAGCATCAGTTTTAGATAAACCGATAATAGTTAAGGAAACAGGGTGTGGATTGTCGATGGAGGTTATAGAGGATCTCAGAAGAATAGGGATTAAAATCATAGATGTATCTGGCTATGGAGGCACTAACTGGGTGCTTGTTGAGAAGTATAGGGCGCAGAGGAAGGGCGAGGATCTCAAGGCACTGGTGGCAGACGATCTATCTATGTGGGGTATACCAACAGCGGCATCCATTATAGAGGCTAGATATGCTGCTCCGGACTTCACTATAATAGGTAGCGGAGGTATAAGATCTGCTGTAGATGCTGCTAAAGCCCTCGCTCTAGGCGCGGATCTAGTTGGTATAGCCAAGCCTGCCCTAGAGACATATTACTCTGGAAAGCTAAAGACATATCTTAAAAGCCTTATACATGGTATAAAGGCAGTGCTATTTTTAACAGGATCTAGGAATATTGCTGAGCTCAGGCAGAAGCCTTTAGTGATAACTGGTGTGTTGAGAGAATGGATGATCGAAAGGAGAATCGATAGAGAGGTGTTTGACATAGCTAGGAGAAAGTCTGCGGGGATCGGTATATTATAGAAGTGACAAGTAGATATCTAGGGATCTATGATAGAGATCAGCCCTCTAGTAACTGCTCTTCTAACAGATGATGAGAAAACCATATCGATACCTAACTCTTTTTTCACATCTAATATGGTTGTTAATGAAACTAGAGAGGCTTGGAGAGAGATCCTCATACCGGTTCTCGTTGAAAAGGGCCTCGATATAGATGAAGTTGAGACAGAGATCTTGAAGAGGGTTAATAAGCTTAAATCAAGACTTGACAATAGATTCCCGCCAACATTTATAATAAGGAGATCCGATGGAAGCGATGTTGAGATTATGCCTGTTGTGAGGATAAAGGATCCGATGGATAAAGACGCTATCGCTAATGAGATAAATAGAAGAGTTTTAGAGACTATAGAGCATGTGAGAACCAGATCTAGAGATAAAGAGGGCAAAGGACACGATAACATTTAGTCTACATGTTAGTGGCTCCTAAAGCAGGAAGTGATCTAGTTAATTAATATATTTAAATTTGAAAATATATTTCTTTGGTATCCTGTATGAGGAGAATGATTATTGGTGGTGAATTGATCGATACAGGATCTTACCAAGAAGTTATATCACCTGCCACAGGTGAAGCTATAGAGAGGGTCTCTATAGCCTCGGATAGAGATATAGTTAGAAGGGCCATCGATATAGCTTATGAGAGCTTCGATAGGTTTTCAAGAGAACCTTTGATCAATAGGATAAGGATCTTAAAGAAGGCAGCAGATCTCATGGAATCTTCAAGAGAGGAGCTTGCCAGAACTCTCTCAATGGAAGCTGGAAAGCCGATAAGAGATGCTAGAATAGAGGTTTCTAGAGCTATATCACTTTTCAGGATAGCTGTTGAAGAGACTAGGATGGTGTTAGAAGGGAAGATTCACAGGGTTGATGCATACGAATATCCGCCCGGTAATGAGAACAGAATTGTATTGGAGATAAGAGAACCCATAGGAGTTGTGGGTGCTATACTTCCTTTTAACTTCCCACTCAATAGCTTTGCACATAAAGTTGCTCCAAACATAGCTGTTGGCAATACCGTAGTTGTTAAGCCTGCCTCTGCAACACCGCTTTCCGCTCTTGAACTCGCCTCGATCCTCTATAGAGCTGGGCTTCCAAAAGGAGTTTTAAGCGTCTTGCCAGGACCGGCATCTATAGTTGGGGATGAGATTGTGATCAGTAGAAAGGTGCGGGGCATAACATTCACAGGATCTACGGCTACGGGTTTAGCTATAGCGTCAAAGGCCGTTTCAACAGGGAAAAGGGTTATGATGGAGATGGGAGGTTCAGATCCCATAATAGTCCTAGAAGATGCAGATGTTGAGAAGGCTGCTCAGATCGCTGCTAGAGCTAGATATGAATATGCTGGACAGAACTGCAACGCCGGCAAAAGGATCATCGTTCATGAGAAGATAAGAGATAAATTTACAGAACTATTCCTGGAAAATGTTAGAAGAATAAGGGTTGGGGATCCTCTTAGTGAGGAAACAGATATGGGGCCAGTTATCTCTGAAGACTCTCTGAGAAACCTTGAAAACATGATCAGGGATGCTGTTGAAAAGGGTGGGAAGCTCCTCCATGGGGGTGAAAGGATGAGGCTGAAGGGCTTCTATCTATACCCAACAGTTATATACGAACCACCTACAGAGTCGAGGGTAATGAAGGAAGAGGTATTCGGGCCTGTAGCGCCTATAGTTAGTTTCTCCAAAGAGGAAGAGGCCATAGAGCTAGCCAATATGACGGATTACGGGCTCCAAGCAGCGATATTTACAAAGGATATAGCGAGAGCCCTGAGAATGGCTAGAGAGATAGAGGCTGGTGGTGTGATGATAAATGATAGCACAAGACTTAGATGGGATGCACTGCCATTCGGAGGTGTTAAGTTGAGCGGGTTAGGAGGTAGGGAGGGAGTGAGAACAACTATACTTAACTTAACAGAGATCAAGATCATATCTATAAATATTGCCACATAGATTAAAAAGCTTTCAACAAACAATATCTCTTATTGATATTAAGGAGATATTTACAACCATGATGACCCTCATTAAGTTGGAAAAGATCTTCATCTCGACAAGGGCTGTTTCGGCCTTCATAATCATTTGTAGTGCTCATGTTCATTGGTTTCTGAGACCTCTTAATGCTATGAGATATGCTGATGCTTATAAACCTCAGATATATATAATTGGTGATCCCGGGTTTCCGAGACCCGTAGAGTGATGAGCCACCAGGCGACTGGTGGGGAGCCTCTGCGGTGAGGGGGCTCGGGGA
>JAVVGG010000110.1:0-5473 GCA_032249275.1 Desulfurococcales archaeon | reverse complement strand
AAGATCTTGGTGCGGCGGCCGGGATTTGAACCCGGGATTTCCGGCGTGGCAGGCCGGCGTCCTAGACCAGGCTAGACGACCGCCGCCATATTTACTATGTGTGGATGGGGGTTATATTTCTTGTTTTGGGGAGCATTCCACACTTATTGTTATTGCTGTACCTTCGTCTATTTTTAATTTTTCAACGAGTTTTTCTCTTGATACTATTTCGAGTACCGTGGGTTTATGTGTAGATCTATATGGTCTTATCAGAAGCACTTCACTTCCTTCCATATATGCCTTCCAAATATATAGCCCTCCATATGTTTTTCCACCTATAACTATATCTTCTATCTTCTCTTGGGGTGGGCATATCTTTTTTAGCTCCTCATAGCCTTCTAGCCCTTCCATCTCTATGTTTAGCGTTCCTGGATATGGATCTTCTCCGAGTCTTCTCCTAAAGATCTCTTTGTAAATGTCCATGCTAAGAAAAATCCCAGATCTCCCGAGACCTTTAACATATCTACCCCTCAGTCTAATACTATAGGGAGCCCCAGCATTTTCCATATCTTTTCACCATACTATCTATATACTCCTTCTCGGTGAAATATAGCTCCCCAAGGAGTAGCAATATCTGCGGCTTCGCCTCGATCCTTGTTTTTGAGAGCTCTTCAAGAGATCCGTAACAGATCCTCTGCCCCGGTGATCCAAGTGCTGCGGCACCAATTCCCGGCCTATATCTAAATCCTGGATCGCCTTCCTCTGATGCTATTGATAAAAGGATTCTCGAGGCCTCGTCAAAGCTCATATAGTAGTTTTCCTCGACACTTAGCTCAAGCAATAATAGCACGTGGAACCCTCTATCGATCGTATCTCTTATTCTTTTATAGATGCTACTCGCCTCTTCCCTACTCCTTGGCCTAACGACGCTCATCACCCTCCCAAGCCTATATATCATGAGACCTGCATAGCCTAAGGAAGAAGTGATCGCTGAGACTCCCGGAATATATGTGTAGCTATAGCCCCTTTTAACGGCCTCAGTAGCTATGTATATATGGGTAGTAGCAGCCATGGGATCTCCCCAGCATGCTAGGCAAACCTTCTCACCCCTTTCTAGAGCCTCAAATAGAGATCTAGCAGATAGATCTTCAAGATCTTTTCTACTAAGCTTAACAAACCTCTTACCAATAATAGCCTCAACATCCTCAATAGATCCACTAGCCGGTAAGGATGTATAGTTCTCATAAAATATATGATCACATGACTTAAGAATCTCTATAGCCTCGAGTGTGATGAACCTAGGTGATAAACCAAGCCCTACGATATATAGATGCCCTCCACTTGGACTCAACACCTACACCTAGACTCTAAAATTTTCTTGATAATAGAGGATGTTGAGTGTCCTCCAAATTTCTCCTTAACTCTCACAATCCTTATATCCTTCAGACCTCTAGACTCTAGGCTCTTTGCTAATATGTTTTCATCAACAAATTGATCCGGCCCGAGCACTATTAGATCGGGCTTGACCCTCTCAACACTCTTTAAATAGTCTATCTCATCTCCTAGAAAGGCCTGATAGACATATCTTATAGATGATACAACCTCTAGTCTTGTATTCTCGTCATTCACAGGCTCATGTCCCTTGAACCTCTTAACATTACTATCCCTAGCAACAACCACATAGAGCTTCCCAAATCTCGAAGCTTCTCTAAGGAGAGCTATATGCCCTGGATGTATTATATCGAAAGTTCCGCCTACGAAAACTCTAGGCTCTCCAACTCTCCTCCATGTGAAGCCTGTAATACCCAGAATTCTTAGCGCGTCTAAAAGACCCTCAGCATATGCTACGTCTATTAAGCCAGTTATATAGTCTCCCTTTTCATAGCTATACCTAGCATCCTCATAATATCTCCTAGCAAGCTCCAACACCTCCCTCTCCCTAGCGCCTCCAGAAAAGTTCTTCTCAGCCTCTTTCACTGCAAGCTTAAAGCTATTTAGATATGTTCTCAACCTCTCCGAAGGATCGCCTAGCCATTCACCCATTTTCGCACCACATTCTTATCGATTCTATCCCTCAATATCTATTTTCAGCTCTATATAAGATCGCTTCCACAGCCGGAACTTAGGGCATTACCTATCTCAATGGGTTATCATCTCTGTAGTGGTGATCTCTAGATAGATGCTATAGCGAGCTTAGATACAATATAGATCCTATGGATCCTCGTAGTAACCGTCAATTGTCTATAATTAACACTAGTATACCCTGGAAATCTAGAGCCCACATATTGAAGATAGAGCCAATCTCTATCACAGCATTAATAGATGTAGATAGAAAATTATAAAAGAGGAGTAATTGCTAATGATTATAGCGCCAATAACCATAAAGAAGATCTGGATACTTAGCTTCGAGATAGAAGGGTTCGCTAGTGTAGGCGGACTTGGAAGAGCCGTTGCAAGGCATGTCTCAGGACTCACTAGAAGAGGATATGAGGTTACGCTCTTTATACCCTCACATGGGAGACATCTCTCAAGAGACTATGTTACGAGACTTGGGATGAGAAGCATATCATGGTTTACACCGTGTGGCTATAGAGTGGGCGTCGACGGTATTTCCAGGAGATACTGCCTGAGTGCTGAGGAGTTCTATCTCTTAGGAGCTAGGGTTGTTGCTTTTAAGGGGCTTGATTACGAGACTGGAAGATATATCGATAATTGGGACATATATGCAGATCTACCTGAGAAAGCCTGTCTCTATGCTAGGGCACTACTCCACTGGATAGATGCTACAGGGGAGAGACCCGATATAATCCACTCGAATGACTGGGCAACAGCGATCGCTGGTGTAGCTGCCAAGATAGCCTTTGAAAGTAGGGGATATGCTGTGCCCTATATCCATATGATCCACCTAATATCATCCCCATCTTTTCCATGGCATTATGCTTCTGAGCAATGGTGCGGTCTACAAAACATAATACATAGGGTGTGGAATGGCTATGCCCATGTAAAGAGAGAAACTAGGGATGTGTGGGATAGCGTTTGGGGTAATATAGATGCATTCTCACTTATAGAGGCCGACGTGATAGCATCTGTTAGCTGGGGCTATATGGGCGAGATTCTCGAGAGATTTGGAAGGTGGATGGCTCCTAAAGCATGTGTAGCGCATAACTCAACCCAGTGGTCTGAAGACGAGGTTAAGACATATGCTGAGAGGACATATGGAACCTCCTCGAGGAAGGATCTAAGGAGGAAGGTGATAGAGATAGTCAACACACTGCCGCAGAGAACAGGCTGGATAGATCCTGGTGCAGAGATTTTACTGTCAAGCAGTGGCCGGGCTACTTGGCAGAAGGGGTTCGACATACTAATAAGATCTATGGATCACCTCGATAGAAGCTTTGCCCTTGTGATAATGGCGATAAGCGTTGGCGATAGGCATTTTGAGGAATCTATATCTAGAATGGCTCTAGAGAGATGGGGTAGGGTAGCAATCCTATGGGGCGATCTAGATGAGATGCTTAGAAAAACCATAATATATGCTTCAAACGTATATGCTGTACCATCTAGATATGAGCCTTTCGGAATAGTCTCTATAGAGGCCCAGGCGCTAGGAACGCCGGTAGTAGTTACAGGGGTTGGAGGACTCCCAGAGACTATTGTAGATATTCACAGATCTAAAAAGGGAACCGGGATAATTGCTAACCCAGACGAAAGATCCATAGCAGATGCTATCAGATCTCTTGCCATAGCATCAGAGATCTCAGACACAGAAGATATTAGCTTAATTAAACACATAGAGGATATAAGTGTGGCTAGAATGATTAGCAATAATCCTAGAGCCCCTAGAATCAATACTGTTGAATGGGTGAATAGCAGATTTAGAGAAGATGCAACGATTAGCGAGCTACTAGCATGTTATGAAAAGGCAAGACAGATGTCATATTATAGAGCCATAACACCATGATAAAAAGTATTATAAACCATTTTCTCTCTGGGTATGATCATCGATTTTAAATATTCTAATACATATAAGCCGCGGCTTAGAACATCATTAGTATTACAGCTAAAAGCTCTACACCTCAGGGTGAGAAAACATCCTAAAGATCTAAGGGTAAGTTTAGGATCCCTGTGACTCCTCCCCGCCCTAAAATGGGCTTTCACAGTTGAAGCCTCGGACGTTACCTCTCCTACGGAGAGCTATTATTTTCAAGGATCATCGGGCTGGAGGTAATCTATGGGGATTCTCCTTAACCACAGGAACATTGAACGACTCTAAGCCCCGGAAAATTGACTCCTCCTCAAATCATTAAAACCTTAACCACAGAACTCTTCACAGCCATAGTTATTTCTTTAGAAAGCTTTAAATCGCAGATGCTGTAGATAGGAAATCTTAGCACAGGTTCCACTCTATAACGAGCAATTATGTATACAAATAAACACGCCTAGAATAGCTTCGGGGATCTAGAAATAGGGATATTTAGATGAGATCGTCTCTATCTAATCGATGGTTAGATGTTTCTTCTTAAAGGCGTTTAAAGGTCATAATTATATAGAAGGGGAAGATGTGGGCGAGCACCTTAAAAGACATGATAGAGAATCTTGTGGCAGAAGGATATATAAAGAGTAAAAGGGTTTTAAAGGCATTCGAGAATGTTCCTCGAGAGCTTTTCGTTCTAAAGGATCTTATTAAGTATGCTTACATCGATAGACCCCTTCCAATAGGGTTTGGCCAGACTATTTCAGCTCCTCACATGGTTGCTATAATGACTGAAGCGTTAGATCCTCAAGAGTGCAATTTAGTTCTTGAAGTTGGCACAGGTTCCGGTTACCAAGCAGCTATACTAGCAGAACTAGTAGATCCCCTTTCAAAGGGGTGCGGCCATGTGGTGAGCATCGAGCTAATACCCCAGCTAGCACACTTTGCTAGGGATAATCTCAGGAGATCCGGGCATATAGATAGGGTAAGCATCATAGTAGGTGATGGGAGTTTAGGTGTAGGCTTGGAGAGAGAGGTATTTGACAGGATTATCGTAACAGCAGCATCCCCCGATATCCCAGCACCACTTATCTTACAACTAAAAAGAAGGGGAAGAATGGTGATTCCTGTAGGCTCCCCAGAGATCCAGGTTCTAACAATTGTAGATAAAAAACATGATGGAAGTATATCTATTAAAAGAGATATCCCATGTGTATTTGTCCCTCTCAGAGGCACCTATGGCTATAAAAATCACAATCTAGTCTTCTCCTTGTCTTAAAAGACTATTGATCCAAATAAGCTTAATCGTGTTTAAAGGATCTCTATGACCTTCGGTGATGAGGATTTGCCAACCATTTCTAGAATGAGGGTTAGTCTCGAGCTTTCTTCACAAAGCTCCTCAAAAGATATAGGATAGCTTTTAACTATGCTATAAACAAGATCCTAAGCCTAAATCTGAGGATCGCCAAAGAGGCGCACTAGGAACTCTACAGAGAGCCCAGAGAATTGTTCAGTCTACCC
>JAVVGG010000109.1:0-5606 GCA_032249275.1 Desulfurococcales archaeon | reverse complement strand
CCCCATGCAGCCTGTGGAACTGCCTCCCATCGGGGACATGGAGAGGCCTCGTCGAATCTGTTCTCCACATCACATTGTTTCTCGGTCTCACCGTATGATCCTCTTCCGCATAATAACATCACCAGAGAAACATATAGATACCAGGTAATGGGTATTAACATCAAATGTGAAGCATCTTAAGGAGGGCTGAAAGCTATAGCTTATTGAACCGGAGAGAATCAATAGGCTCGGTAAATCTAGTTAAATTTATATAATTTATTTTATAGCATTAATAGTTGTGAGGGTTAAGTTGAAAGGGGAGTTGGGGTTCCTCCTCTTAATGGATCTTGATGGGACTATGTGGGATCATAAGAATGTATCGGAATTGATCCCCCCTTTTAAAAGGGTTTCGGAGACAAGGGTAATCGATTCTAGAGGTGTGCCTGTGAATCTGCATATTGACTCTCTAAAGATAGTCCTCTGGGCCAGGGAGAGAGGGGCCGTCATCTCTAGTCTCAGCTGGAACGAGCCAGAGAAGGCTCTAGGGGTTCTCGATGCCTTCGGCATAAGAGATCTATTTCACTACCATATGATCGAGAACCATCCTAACAAGGATCAGATGATCCTTAAGCTCATAAGCATACTCAGAGAAAAAGACCTTAACATACCCCTCTGCAGGATCATATATATAGATGATAGAACAATACATCTAGATTCAATCTATAGAAACATAGGGAGAATCGTCTTTCTACAGGCCTGGAAAGATTTTAGAAACTACGAAGAGGCTATTAGAAAGATAGAGACTAGTATCATGGGCTGTTACATGCAATAGCTCAAAATGCGAAATGAACCTTGATATCCAAAGGCGCTAAAAATTAAACAACCTCTCCAAGGATCCTCAATAGCTAAATATAGCTAAGCCCTTTACCGAGAAGGATCATGTTGAAGGCCTCGAATATTTAACAAGGATATATGGGGCAGAGATAGTTGATTCTAGTGAACCCATAAGCAGGCTAGCAAAGAAATAGATCGGTAAAGGTAAAATCTGACTCATAATTTTAGACTAAGGTCCATAAGCTAAGCGAGATGCTTGTCATTAGCTTATTATATAGGCGTCAACAGGTCTTTAGGTACTATGATTCTGTAGCCTTTAAAGAAGGCATCAGCGGCTGTATGTCTTACACAGATATTTGTGTGGAGACCTGTTAGGATTACTGTATATACTCCAAGAGTTCTGAGAAGCATGTCTAAACCAGTTTCGTGGAATGCGCTATAGGCTCTCTTCTCCAGCACATAATCGCCTTCCTTAAGCTTGAGTTCATCAACTAGCTCAGATCCCTCAGTTCCTTTCATTGAGTGCTCACCCCATATCTTTATCTTATCTCTGGATCGCTGGGTAGATGCACGTCTCCCACATAGATCACGGGTATGCCGCTCTCTCTAGCTCTTTCAATTAGCTCTTTTAGCTTTGGAACAAGTTTTCTTGCCCTTTCGTTCCCTAGCTTCCCATATACAAAGTCTCTATTCATATCTATCTATAACTATGAGGGCAGGCTTCAAATTATTACCGAACATATGTTCGCTAAGGAGTATATAAACCTTAAACAATGTAGATGATCATATATATACATCTGACCCCCAGCCCTGAAGGGCGGGTCTTTCAGTTGTAAATAAATCTAACCACTATAGATACTTAGATCCATAGTATAGCGGGATTAATCTTCCACGAGGATTATGCCTTAACTTTTATATACCTTGGTATCTACACAATAGCCTATACAGGGTTATGGAGTGTGATAATAGCCTACGAATCCCTCTGCCCGGCTTGCAGAGGTGATATAGACTCATATAGGCTCTCACTGGGCCTCCCATGTAGGGGGTGTCTTGCGAGAGTTCCCGAGGGGTTGGAATCTATAGAAGATCCCTTCAGAAGGGCTGCCATCCTCGTGGAGCTTTTGAGGAGAGGCTCTGGAGATTATAGCTATATAGCATCTCAGGAGGAGGAGTTCAGCGATTTCCACGAGTTCTTCAGAGGCTTGGTTGGATACCCCATGTGGTCTATTCAGAGGGCCTGGGCTAGAAGGCTACTCTCTAGATCCAGCTTGGTGCTCACAGCACCCACTGGAAGTGGTAAGTCAACGCTTGTCCAAGTGTATTCCCTCTACATGGCTTCAAAGGGATATAGGGTTTATATGGTTGTCCCTACTAGGGAGCTTCTGAGGCAGAGTCTCGAGAGGGTCTCTGGCATGGTGTCAAAGGCCGGGCTGAATATAGAGGTTATAGCGTATGATGCATCTTCAGGCGCTAAGGCTAGGGAGGATGCGATCAAAGCCATAGCCTCTAACTCCTACGACATTCTCCTAACAACCTCGGCCCTGATTTCTAGGAGAAGGGATATCTTTGCCGGGCTCAGGTTTGATGTGATAGTAGCTGATGATCTCGATTCCCTCGTTAAAAGCTCTAAAAACCTCGAGAAGATCCTTGAGATGCTAGGTGTAGATCGGGGGGAGGTGGAGCTCGCAGCAAGGATCGCAGCCAAGAAATACGAGCTTGCAGGTGCCAGGGCTATGGGGAGTGCTGAGAGGGTGGGCTTGCTCAGGGAGGAGCTGGAGGTTCTAAGAGCCGAGCTTGCGACATCGCTTTCGAGGAAGAAGATTGGGCAGCTTGTAGTGTCAACAGCTACTGGTAAGAGCTGGGGATTGAAGTCAAAGATCCTCAGGGAGATCCTCGGCTTCGAGGTGGGAGGTATATTGGAATATATAAGGAATATAGTTGACGCCTACACCCTAAATATAGCAGATCTAGCTGGGATTCTGAGGAAGATAGGCGGGGGCACGATAATATTTATATCGAGGGGCTATAATGGAGATATCAACGATCTTGTGGAGAGGTTTAAAGAAGAGGGGCTGAGGATAGGTGTATATAGATCTGGTGGGAGGGATATTAAAAGGTTCCTCTCAGGAGAACTCGACTATATAGTCGGAAAGGCCAGCTTCTACGGAGCCCTTGTGAGGGGATTAGACGAACCCCTTAGAATTAGAAACGCCGTCTTCATAGGGGTTCCAAAGCATATAATTCCCCTCAGAAGTTATCTAGCAGATCTAAGGAACCTAGCCCTCCTCTATAGACAAACAGGCTCCGAGGATATATATAGGGAGATATATTATGTTCTCAGAAGGCTCACACCCTCTGCGCTAGCTGTTATCAGGAAAATCCTAAGTGGGAGAGGGGAACCCTCTCAGGGATTCTCAGAGATTGTTGAAAAGGCAAAGGCCTGGATCGAGGATGCCGTTGATCACGCTAAAGGGATCTGTAGAGACGGTATTTTGATCGGTGGATCTCTAGTTATATGTAGAGGAGAGGGCATGCCCGAGGCTGTGATACCAGATCCAATGACATATATACAGGCTAGTGGGAGAACCTCGAGGATCTATGGAGGAGGTATGACGCTAGGGCTATCCATAGTAGTTGCTGAGGGTGAAGAGCTCCTATCACTTCTCTCCGAGAGGCTTAGAAGATATATACCCAATATCTCGTTTAAAAAGCTAGAGGATCTAGACCTTGAGGAGGTTAAGAGGGAGCAGGATAGATCTAGAAGGGCTTCCGCATCATCTATGCAGCCTATAAATGTGAGGAACGTGCTCATGATTGTCGAGTCCCCAACGAAGGCGAGAACCATTGCGGGGCTTTTTGGCTCAAGATCTAGGAGGCTTGTCGGACCCTATAGTCTATATGAGTTCTCCCTCAAAAACGGAGAGGATCTATATATTGTTAGTGTCATATCCACCATGGGGCATGTATTCGATCTATCAACCTCGGGAGGACTCTACGGCGTTCTATATGAAGGCGGATCCCTAGTCCCTAGATACGGCTTTATAAGGAGGTGCCAGCAGTGTGGCCACCAATATACAGATCCCTTTGATAGATGCCCTAGATGTGGTGGCTCTAGGATTAGAAGCTCAGAGGATCTCATAATGATTCTCAGGAGGATCGCGCCTGAATATGATGAAATATTGGTAGCAACGGATCCAGATCAGGAGGGGGAGAAGATAGCATGGGATCTATATCTAGCCCTCAAACCATATTCGAGGAAGATCCTAAGGGTTGAGTTCAACGAGATAACTAGGAGAGCCGTGGCTGAGGCTATATCCTCGCCTAGATCTATATCTAGGAGCCTGGTCGAAGCACAGATTGTGAGAAGACTTGACGATAGATTCACAGGCTTCTCGATCAGCCAGGAGCTTCAGGAGAGATTCTCCATGAGATGGCTTGGGGCTGGGAGGGTTGAAACGCCCGCGCTCAGCTGGATTGTGGAGAGGTATACCCAGTATAGATCCTCTATGGGGTATAGGTTAGTTATAAGGGTTGTGGGTAGAAAGATAAATCTTTTCTTCAGAAGCAGGGGTGAGGCTGAAGCTATTTCTAAGAGGATCAGCGAGCACGGGATTCTCATCAAGAGCATAGCCAGGGAGAAGAGAATAATCAAGCCACCCCCACCATATGTTACTGACACGCTGCTGTATGAGGCATCTTCAAAGCTGGGGATCTCCGCCTCTATGGCTATGAGGGTTGCACAAGATCTCTTTGAAACGGGTTTGATAACATATCATAGAACCGATTCCGCTAGAGTGTCTCAGAGAGGTGTTGAGGTTGCTAGAGAATATCTCTCGAGCAAGGGGCTCTCGGAATATCTATACCCCAGGAGCTGGGGTGAGGGGGGCGCGCACGAGGCTATAAGGCCCACACAGCCACTAGATCTCGAGGGGCTTGAGAAGGCCTATCTTGAGGGCAGGGTTTTCTGGGGCACCCTCTCTAAGATCCATATGAGGGTATATGATCTGATCTTCAGGAGGTTTATTGCAAGCCAGATGAGGGAAGAGGAGGTTGAGGTTTGCACAGCAACACTAGATCTCGGGGGCTTTGAGACCTATATAGAGGGGGTATGCTCCAAAGGATTCTCCTTGAACAAAATCTACCAGGTGCTACCCGAGTTTCCAGGCGAGATCCTTGCCAGAGGTGTTGAAGGCACGGTATATCCAGAGGATATAGAGATTATGAGAGGATCTACTGTGAGACTGCTAACAAGCGGAGAGCTCGTGAGGATAATGAAGGAGAGGGGTGTTGGCAGGCCAAGCACATATGCAAAGGCTATAGAGAGTAACAAGAGACATGGATATATAGTAGAGAGTAAGAGGGGCTATCTAGTTCCAACAAAACTCGGCATATCGATCCTAGACTATCTGAGGCAGAGATACCCAAGCATAACCAGCGAGGCACATACAAGAGAGCTGATGAAGATCATAGAAGCCGTTGAGAGAGGTGAGAAGAGAGGCACGGAAGCCCTCGGAGAACTCATAGAGAGACTTGTCAGAGAGAACCAGACATTCAGCAGGCTATATAGCAGCATAATCTCACAAAACATAAAGCACGTGCTAGAAGGCCTCACAGAGAAATAGATGTTGCAGAAGCTTTAGCCCCATCGCTATCAATTACTATAAAAAGCTATTCTGCCTTCCAAATCCTAGAGATCTCTTCTCTAGCAAGCCAGATGCTCCATTATTATTGTAGATAGAATCGATATTAACTGCTTCATAAAAGAAATAAAAGAAATATATGTTGACAACAGG
>JAVVGG010000108.1:0-5665 GCA_032249275.1 Desulfurococcales archaeon | reverse complement strand
GGGGAGATATTCCTTATAATATCTATGAGGTTTTTGAAATTCTCTTGGGCTGGATCCTTCTCATCCTCCACCCTCGCTAGTATCTCTTTACCAATGTTGCTCATCACTCTCCAGAGTTCCGAGTGCTTCTCTTCGACCCTTTCGAGGGTTTCTCTGGCTCTTTTACATGGCTCTAATGGTTTTCCACATATGTTTTCGAATTTCTTCTCATCCACTACTCTGAACTCCTGTTCTGTGATTGCAGCATCTATTTCAAGATCTAGATAGCAGATCTTTAGCGTTGTGTCGTATACTA
Organism: Desulfurococcales archaeon; assembly: GCA_032249275.1. Taxonomy (GTDB): domain Archaea; phylum Thermoproteota; class Thermoprotei_A; order Sulfolobales; family AG1; genus AG1. Next base: position 5,370 of record JAVVGG010000108.1, on the reverse strand, counting down.
TTACTGGCTTGGTATTTATGTTAACATATATTCCTTTCAACCTTGCATCATGGCTATAATATCCGTGGATCACTAGCCATGTATCCTCCCCAACTACCGTGAATGCCTTGTCATCTCTCTCCTTCGGGATTCCTAGGCCATCGTATACGCCTGATCCAGCTATGCTTCTCACAATCCCCATATATATTTTCCCACCATCCTCCAGATAGATCCTCAGCCTCCCCCTCCCAAGCACCAGGGGTTTTTCAAAGGGCTTTCCATGTAGTATGGAGACCTCCGCACCTCTATATAGATTATCCAATACATATCTCCTAAAGCCGTTTCTAATGGCAACAGGATCTGCTCCACTAGCCACGATCCCATCGAGGAGATCCACGACCCAGGGGTTCTCCGAATAGGCCTTCAATATATGGTGCATAGGCGCTGTGGGCGCCACAGAAGATCTTATTCTATCGAGCTCCTCCATATCATCTGGAGAGAGCTGTATAAAGGCTATACCCTCACCAGTATATAGAGGCTCCAGCCTGGGACTGGACCTTGCCTTCTCAGATATTGATAGAAGTGTCTTTCTAAGCTCCTCAACCTCTCCCAGAAGCTCTGTTATAGATGCCCTCGCAGCCGAGCTCCTCCAAGACACCCCAAGACCCTGCCTCAGAATCATGTCCGAGACGCCTTTAAGCTCCAATATAACATCTGGATCCCTTATATGCTCTGAGATCTTCTGCACAGGCTTGTCCAAAAGGATCATGTGCCTTCCAACAACATATATACCTCTATCCACTATTGGGGCGCCATCATCTCTATAGCCTATGATTGTTGCAACCATCTCCTCACCCTTATAACATGTTCTATCCCTTAGAAACCCATTAACACCTATCGGCGTCTCAACATAGCACCCGCTAGCCTCTTGAGAGACTGCAGAGGTTCTGAAGACCATATACAGAGGTAGTGGACCCCTATAGAGAGATCTCTTCAAAACGCTTAACAAGGCGTTGAAGGCCTCCTCAACAGCTCCTGGCACACCGACTATGATTAAAAGGGTTTTATCGTCATCGCTATTCTTCACAGTAACATCTACATAGCCCTCGCCCTCAGCACCTAATCTCCTAGAGAGCTTCTCAGATATATCACTAGGCCTTAGCCCCCTATCCATGAGGATCTTCGCTATAGCTGTTGCATAGATACCCCTAACCCTGAAGCCATAGCTGTTTCTCAATTCTATAGCTGATCACCCGTTGACATGGAATGGCTAGTCCTTAACAGTCTCGAGTCTAGTTGCGATCTGCCATAGGAGATTTCTAGCATGGGTAGGCATGTTGGGGTCCTGGCTAACCTCATCCAGAATGCTGACAGCATTAGCAGCCCTAACGCCAGGAGTTAAACTCGCCTCCTGGAGAATCTTTATAGCCTGTATAGCTGCCCTCCTAATATTTCTGGGAACCTGGGAATCGTTCACAATACCCATGAGGAGCATGAGGGCCTCCTTAATCTTAGCCTCATTCTGAGCCCTCTTCTGAGCCTCAACACCGCTCAAACTATCCACCCCCAGATCCTATTCCAAATACCAATACGCAATAGGAGTTTTATTTTTATCCATAATGATGGGGGATGTCAGGGCCCGGATTTCGTTGGGCTTGATTTTACGTCTTCATCTCTTGGCTCCATCGCATTGGGCAGGGCTTTTACTGCCCCGCCACATCTATGGGATCATTCAGGAAGATCCCAAGACGATATAGATCAAAAGGTTTTAGGCTATATAAGCATTGCAGCCATCAGCTTCAAAGGATCGAAAACCAGATCTTGGCTTAACACACCCTAAACATAAAGTAATAATTAAAGCAGAGCTGATCTACTATAGAACCGAAGCTGTTGGATCTTTCCCTCTGGCTATATCTCTTAATATCTCTTTTATCTTTTCCGCTAGCTCCTCAAGATCTTTTGTCGATATGTTGCCCATCGTACCTATCCTTATGAGTCTCTCACCGTTCTCACCTATCCCCCTCGCTATTATCATTCCCTGCCCTGCCAGCTTTTCTACTATCTCGCTAGCCCTGATCGAGGCATCCGTTATTTTGAAGACTGCAACTGTGTTAGCCCTATGGCTTTTATCTCTTATCAGAGGGGTTAGTAAGGGTGTGTCTATGGATTTATATATTACTTCTGCTCTCTCCCTATGCATTTCTATGTTCTTCTCAACCCCTATTCTTAGGATCCTGTCTAGAGCTCCCTCTAGTGAGTGTAGGAGGTTTATCGCTGGTGTGAATGGTGTAGACCCCTTTTCGATTTCCTCCATATATAAGGTTAGATCCATATACCTTGGGGGAGGAGCATATCTCGAGACCCTCTTAGCCTTTTCAACTAGATAGTCACTTACGAGCACGAAGGAAACCCCTGGGGGTGCTCCCAAAGCTTTCTGGGAGCAGGAGGCTACAGCCCCTAATCCCCAGCCTGAGATGTCTAGCTCCTCTCCAGCGAATGATGATACCGCGTCGAGGAGAAGAGGGGATCCTAACGAGTTGGCTAGCTTTGATAGCTCTCTGAGCTCTGAAACCCTATGGCCATAGCTTGTCTCGACATGGGTTGTGATTATCCATGAGATCTTGTTTCTCCTCAAGAGATCCTCTATATAGCCTAGATCAAGAGGCGATCCTGGATCAACCCTGTGTATATGCACCTTAGCACCCCTTCTAAATAAGCTCTCAGCAAGTCTCTCGCCGAAGACGCCATAGCTTATCACTAGAACCCCCTCTCCAGACGATACTAGGCCATAGATCATTGCCTCAGTTGCCAGGGTTCCACTTCCGGCGAAAATCGCGACGCCACCTTTATGCCTTGAAACCATTGATAGCTTCTCAGCAACACCCAAGATAACCTCTTTAAAGCCGGGGGATCGATGGCTCAGCACAGGCTTTAAAAGCCCCTCGAGGGCCTCTCTATAGGGTTCCACAGGCCCTGGTGTGAAGAGCCTAGGCATTGTGGGCAAACCTCTCCAATATCTTGTTAAGAGCTAATATAGCCCCCCTCTCCTGTGCCTCAGCTGTTTGGAACCCTATGTGCGGGGTTGGTATGACTCTTGGGTGGTTTATAAGGGCCTCCTCCACGCTCCCCCTTTCCGGAGGTTCCTTCTCGAAGACATCTAGGGCTGCGCACCAAATCCTCCCCGCTTCCAGGGCTTCTAATAGCGCCCCTGGATCTATAACGCCGCCTCGAGAGGTGTTTATAAATATACAGCCTGGCTTTAGCATTGAGAACTCCCTCCTAGAGAACATACCCTTAGTACCCTCGTTGAGGGGTATGTGGAGGGATATGTAGTCGCATTCGGGTAGCATGCTATGCAGATCCATTCTAAACTCTATCCCAAGCCTCTCAGCCCTCTCAGAGAGATCTAGTATATCGTGTGCAACCACCCTCATACCAAGGGCTCTCCCAAGCTCCGCAACTCTAGATCCTATCCTCCCCAGCCCTACTATGCATAGCGTCTTGCCATATAGCTCCCTGCCTAGGGGCCTCTCCCAGGATCCCCTCTTCACCTTTTCAATAACATTATATAGATCTCTTGAGCACATTATCATAAGGCCTATTACAAGCTCAGCCACAGATATCACAGGAGCCTCGGGTGTGTTTATAACCTCGATCCCCCTTCTAGCTAGGGCTTCAATGTCTATGTTATCTAAACCGGTTCCAACTCTAACGACAAGCCTTAGCCTCTCAGCCTTCTCAACAACCCTTGAATCGATTCTATGTCTACTCCTAACAACCAGGATATCATATCCATTGACCTTCTCAAGAAGCTCCTCAGGATCTATTCCCGGGGTATATGTTACCTCGAAGCCCCTCTCTCTGAGACCCTCTAACAGCTTCTCAGAAACCCTGTCTATGACCAGAACCCTGGGGATGCGGTTCTCGACAAATAGAACCACCAAACATTATATTTAAGGGGGTATATAAAGTTTAGCTATATAGTCTAAACAGCTTTTCACCTCCCAAGCTATATTAACTTGAGAGTATATTGAATGGGCATCCTACTGGATCAAGGTATGTGGGCTAGGTATGTGGATGAGGATCTGGCGTCTATATATATGAGCCTATCGAGGGTTATAAAGATCTACGAGGAGATCAAGAGAGATCCAGAGGCGTATAAGCAGTTCTTCATAGGAGTCATAGGGGGTAGGAGCGTTGGTCATTCGAGGAGGGTTATGAGGGTATTGAAACACCTACTAGGAGTGAGGGTCTCGGGGGCCGGTGAGGCCCTCAAGCTAATAGCATCGGGCGTACCCTTTGAAAAAGCCTCGGAGGGAGTCTCGATAGATTTTAACAGTGGGACTAGCTTCAGAGGCCTCGCAGTTGCTTCTCTACATGCTCTTGAATCTGTTTTTAAAGGTGTATCGAGAGATCCTGGTGAGCTTTTGAAGAGGGTTGAGGAGCAGGTTGTAAGGGATCTCTCCGCCCTTAGAAGCGATCCTCTATATATATTCAAGGTGTTGGGAGGCGTTGCAGCATCCTCGACAAGGGCTATGCCTCTTAGAAGCCCTCATAGCCTTGTTATAAAGGCTCTAGACTCGATACCCCTTGGGATCTTTAGAAGGCTCTTCGGAGATCCGAGCGAGGTTTCTAAGGCCTCTGGAGGGCTTCTAGATCTTCATATAGCTATTCAACTAGGAGACGAGGATCTATCTATATTATCCCACAAACCAGGATCCCCTGGGGATAAGGTTTCAGGTGTTATAGAAAATCTATATAGTATCCACTCAATGATAAGAAAGACATGCAGACCATATATCCAGGGTGATGATGAGAAGCTCCTCCACATGAGGATCATGACCCCAGAGGCTAGGAGGATAGCGAGGGATCTAGGGATAGAGCTTGGTGTTGAGAGGATCCTAATAAGATCCGCTATAAAAACCTCAAACCCGAGCCCCGACATAGCTGTTATAAAGGGCGTTGCAATAGTTGATAAAGATCTATGCAGGGTAGGGTTAGGAGGCAGCATCACAGCTGGATGCAGGGAATTCCTAGAATATATAGGCCTAAAAATAGCCTTGGGGATCGGGAGAATCGAGATTGTGGGCAGGACAGAGAGGAAAACTAGGATTAGATGGTCAGCAGCGGTAGAGAGTTCTAAGCTAACTTTCAATTCTATAGCAGATCAACCTTGCTCTAACTATTAATATTAATTTTGTTCTTTCAATTCTCTAGTAGATCCTCCGATCCATGTGTCTATTTTTGATCTTGATCAGTTCTATAGTAGATCTGTTTTGTCTACTATTATTTATGTTATGGGGTATTTAAGCAAAGATCTAGCTTTCGATCCTTGGTTTTGATGGGCGCAATGCTTATTAGCCTCAAAATCTTTTAATCTAGATTGTTCTT
>JAVVGG010000107.1:0-5693 GCA_032249275.1 Desulfurococcales archaeon | reverse complement strand
TGGCGACATCTTTGTCATAGCCGGGATCGTTTGAGCCCTCGGGATCGTTTGTCGAAGGGGTACCGAACTCTACGTCCACGTCCCCAGTTTCTATAGTTATGGCAACTTTAAGGCTGTCGCTCCACATGGCTGCTGCGGAGCCTATTATTGCTAGCATCATTATTGCAGCTATAGCCTGTATAATTCCTCTCTCACCTAATATCCTACCTATATCCTCACCCTCATAGTTTTATTGCCTTTTCCGTAGTTATCCCTTTTCATGCATCTGTCAATGTTGTTTATAATCTGTTGTTGCATCTGTCTATATATAGACTTATGTAGGCTCGCTAATATGTTGATGGTGCTTTGCTAGGTGCTTATCAATAGAGCTTTCTACCCCCTCTATAAATATCTTCTAATGATTATGCTGCTAGCCATGATCCCTGCTGCGGCGGGGCTGTGGAGCGATATGCTAGAAATCTCTGTGAGGGTAAAGACTGGCGCAGCTGTGATATCCATAACAAGCTATAAGGCCTATGGATTTAAAGAGCTTAGAGATGGTAGGTGCATAGCTAGCGATGCCTCTGTAAATATCGGTGATAATGGGAAAACCCTCCAAGCGATCTTCACCGGCGTGGGGAGAGGGTGGTTCGGGTGGATTGGTATAGTGATCTCTAACGATGGGAGCTTTCCAAGATCTCTCCCAAAGCTAAGCGTAGCTATTGTGCCAGCCACCAACTTCTCCACATCTATATTTCTATATGGGCCCTTCAGATCCCCTGGAAACTCAGGGGTGTGGGATAGTGTTGATATATGCTTAATGAGGCAGAACATGCTAAGCAGTGGCAACCCATTCCCAGGTAATATGGATCATTATAGCGTTTATCTAGAGCCTGGATATAAAGCCATATCATGGATCTTTATAAACTACACAGGATCAGAAAGCATAGAGCAGGTAAAAATCACTATAACACTCAATAGCCCGTAAAACCCATACCTATAGAGGAAATTATCTCCCCAAGGCTCTACAAAGACAACCGACCCATGCTTAATAGCACAGCAAAAGATCTATTCTCAACAATACCTAGAACCCATAGATCTCCTCACACCGCCCAAGCCTTGTAGAGGCTCCCATTCAAATCCGCTTGTCCCTCGATGGTCATTGATTTTCTTTTGTTTGTGTTGCTTTGCTTCTTGATCCACAGGGTTTCTAGCCCTGTGGCATCGGGGGCTTCCACTTCCCCAAAGAGATCTTGGGATCTCTATGGGCTCGCTGGTGGCTTTTAAGCCCAACAGAAAGGGGCTCCCATCTAGGGTTGAAACATAGAAGCCCTTCTGAGCATAGTCCTTATGCAGGACCTAGCCCCGAGAGTTCCACCTATCCCTAGAAAATGAGGTCGAGATCTATAAGCCTGGGAATATTGAGCCTGTTGATGTTAATGAGAGCTCTGTAGCAACTCTATACGAGGCATTCGCATTAATCCTAGAAACAGATCTTGCAGAGACAACTCTGGGCTATAGCTATAGGAAGGGGGGTATCCAGAGGAGAAATGGATCCAGTAGCAGAAAAGTTAGAAAGGCTATGAAAAAGCTCAAGGAGGGGAAGAAGAAGGGGGATTATAGATGGAAGACAGCAAACTTAATAGTGAAAGATGCACTGAGGATGAGAGGAGTAATAGCTATTGAGAGGATCTTGGGGGAGGATATAAGGGTTATGATTGCTAGGTATAGGGATAGGCAGTTGAGGCATAGGATATATCAGGGTGCTTTGAAAGGAGAGCTGAATGCGATAATAGACAAGGCTAGGAAATATAGTGTGCCAGTATTAATGGTTGATCCCAGGAATACATCTAAGATCTGCCCAATACTCAATGCTACAATAGAATATGGAGAGGATAGAAAAGGGATCTGCAGCAAAGGTGGCAAGAAATGACATAGGGAGGTAGCAGCATTGATTAACCTCTATTTAAAAGCCCTCGAAGCCCTATATGAGGACTATGCTCAGAAGGGCTTCTATGTTTCAACCCTAGATGGGAGCCCCTTTCTGTTGGGCTTAAAAGCCACCAGCGAGCCCATAGAGATCCCAAGATCTCTTTGGGGAAGTGGAAGCCCCCGATGCCACAGAGCTAGAAACCCTGTGGATCAAGAAGCAAAGCAACACAAACAAAAGAAAATCAATGACCATCGAGGGACAAGCGGATAGGTGAGAGGATCAGAACTCTCCCAAGGACCTATCATCCCGGGCTCCAAAAACCAAATGCATAGATAGCTCAGGGGTGCTGAGGTGCGGGGGGTGGGATTTGAACCCACGCAGGCCTACGCCATCGGGTCCTGAGCCCGACCCCTTTGACCTGGCTCGGGCACCCCCGCCCAATAAATATATCTATATATCGAGCTTATAGAGGTTATGCTTCCATGATTAGATTTCATATCTCTCCTAAGGATCTATGGGCTATGCTGATATAACCTCTATCTTTATTTTTTATTTCCTGTGTATCCATTTGCTTGGGGGTTTAATGTTTTCCCAAAATGTTTCGAGTCCTGGATATAGGATTAGGGAGGCTATGATGAGTGATCTTGATAGGGTGATTGAGATCAACCTTAGGAGTCTTCCAGAGCATTATCCAAGGTATTTTTGGGAGCAGCATCTCATTGAATGGGGCAGGATCTTCCTCGTGGCTGAGGTTGGCGGCGAGGTTGTTGGATATATGATGAACAGGATTGAGGAGGATGAGGGCTTCTTCAAAGGGGATTTCGTGAGGAGGGGTCATGTTGTCAGCATAGCTGTTCTCGAGGGCTATAGAAGGAGAGGCATTGGGAGGGCTCTGATGATCGAGGGTATGTCTAGGATGAAGAATCTCTACAATGCTCAAGAGGTTGTGCTAGAGGTTAGGGTTAGCAATGAGCCTGCAATAAACCTATATAGATCCCTCGGCTTCAAGGTAGTTAGGATTTTAAAGGGCTATTACTTAGATGGAGAAGACGCATATCTAATGGCAGCCCCCTTATAAGGGCTAACTATCCATAAAAGCTATAGAAATTTCCAATATTTAGTTCTAGATATAGGGCTTAGGCCAAGAAATATATTTCTCCTCAGAGACGATGGGTTGGTGATCCCTTGCACCCAGATCTCCTAGATCCGCAGAGGTTCCTCGAAACATTCAGAAGGTTCTCCGAAATAGGGTGGGATGGTGAGAGGGGTATGTATAGGCTCTCCCTTAGCGAGAGCGATCTAGGTGCTAGAAGGCTCTTAATAGAGATCCTTAGATCCATAGGAGCATCAATATCATATGACGAGGCAGGGAACATAATAGCTGAGATAGGAGAGGGGGAGAAGGCTATTGCAATAGGCTCACACCTAGACTCTGTACCGGGGGGCGGAAGATATGATGGGGCTTTGGGGGTTATAGCCGGGCTAGAGGTTCTAAGGATATTAAGTCTCTCCCGCCTCAAGATGAGGCACAGAATCATGCTTATAGATTTTACCAATGAGGAAGGCTCTAGATGGACCCCATCCCTCATGGGTTCAGGCCTATCCACAGGTGTCTATGACGCTAGCTATATATATTCCAGAAGAGATCGGGATGGGATTAGCTTTGGAGAGGCCTTGGAGAGATCTGGGTTTAAAGGGGATAGAAGGAATAACCTTGTGAATAGACCCCCTAAATACTATTTAGAGCTTCACATAGAACAAGGCCCCGAACTAGATTCCGAGGGGTACCAGATAGGGATTCCACTGGGGATAGTATCGATCAGAAATTGGGAGTGCATGTTTAGAGGAGAGAGCAACCATGCAGGTACAACCCCTATGGAGGCTAGGAGGGACCCGTTGATAGCGTTTTCAAAGCTCGCCCAAAGGGTTAGGGAATATGCTTTGAGGAGAAAGCTTGTGAGGGCTACTATAGGAAGGGTAGACGTATATCCTGGGATACACAATGTGATCCCGGGCGAGATTAGATTTAGCCTAGAAGCTAGGAGCCCCGAGGGTAGATATTTAGAAGACTTCGAGAGATTTGTGAGGAGGCAGGGGGATGCGATAGCTGATGAAGAGGGCGTTGAATTCGAGTTAAGAGAAGCCTTCATGCTGAGGGGTGTGAGGTTTGATGGGGATGTGATCTCTGTTATAGAAGAGGTATGTAAAAGCCTAGGGCTTCGCTATAAGAAGATGTGGAGCTGGGCTGGGCACGATGCCCAACATATGGCTAGGATCTCTAAGACAGGCATGATCTTTGTACCATCTGTTGGAGGCAAAAGCCATAGTAGGGATGAATATACGAGAGAAGAGGATATGATCAACGGCTTCAGGGTTCTCCTAGAAACTGTTTTGAGACTTGATAAGAAATAGCCGTGGATCTACGTTTTGCCGTGGAGTATTGTGGGGAGAATAGTGTAGATCTTTGCAGCTCTAATCACATCGTCTATCTCCACATATTCATTCGGTGCATGGGCCATCCCCAGTACTCCTGGGCCATATGTTGCTGTTTCGATACCCTTTGCAACGTAGTATCTCATGTCAAGCCCTCCTATACATACTATCTTCCTCGGCACCGAGCCTATCACTATTTTTGAAGCCTCCTCTATTGCTTTGAAGATCCTTGCCTCTGGATCGACTATCACAGGCTCCATCGTGTGAACCAGCCTCACCTCAACATCAGCTCCAACCCTTCTAGCTGTGTTCTCAACGAACTCCTTGATCTCTTTCCATGCTTCTTCAACCCTCTCCTCTACAGTGAGCCTTCTATCGAAGCTGAAGACAACCTCCCCGGGTATCTGGTTTATCTTCTCACCACCCCTTAGATACCCCCCGATCATTATTGTGCCTCTATTGCCCTCCTCAAGATCATAGGTGTATCTACTCCTCTTAGCCTCTATAGATGGTACGAGCTTCTCGAACATCTCCTTAGCTATTGCTACTGCCTTTTCAAAGGCATTTACACCCAGCCATGGCGTAGATCCATGGCCTGTCTTTCCCTTCACAACTACCTCACCCCATACAGCCCCCTTATGCCCTATATAGATCTGCGAGAGGCTGCTTGGCTCAGCAATAACCACATATCTACCTCTTACAAGGCTATTCTCAACTAAATATCCAGTACCCGTGCCCCCACCGATCTCCTCGTCAGGGACGAAGGCAGCTTCAACACCGATTCCCAGGCGATCGGCGTAGCTAGATAGAGAGGCTAGGGCCCCTGCTATCGCTGCTATGCCTCCCTTCATATCAGTTGAACCTCTGCCGAAGAGCCTGTTATCCACAATCCTCGGTTTGAAGGGCTCGGTAACCATCCAGCCAGGCCCCCCTGGAACCACATCGTAGTGGCCGTTGAAGTGGATAACAACATTATCTCTAGAGCCTACCCTGGCAAACACTATATACCTAGCCTTGCCCCTACCCTCAGGAGGAACCCTAGGATCTACATAATCCTGTGGAACCCTGTGGATCTCAACCGAAACCCCAACACTCTCCAGCAACTCCTTAGCAACCCTAGCGAAATCCCCATAATTATCTCCCCAAGGCGAAACAGTTGGTACAGCCACGATCTCCTCTAGAAACTTCACAACAAACTCTCTATAGCTATCAACGCGGGAAACCAGATCCCCATAGCCTTTCAAAGACATCCTAGCACCTCAACCTAGAATACCCAACCATGATTATAAATCCTCTGAAGCCTCAGGATCCTCTCAGCCCTATTAGCGTGAAGGGAGAGATAGTTAAG
>JAVVGG010000106.1:0-5744 GCA_032249275.1 Desulfurococcales archaeon | reverse complement strand
CTTTTCTTCAATACATGAGGGAGAAGATGAAAATTTCTTTTATTATTTTGTTTCATACCTTTTGATACTTGTTTCTATCTTTTCGATAGCTTCATCATATTTCTTAAAAGCTTTCCAAGCTTGTATGAAAACTAGTCTTCCTATGTTTCTATAGATAGCATGACCCCTCCCCGCCCTTAAGGGGCGGGGTTTCTATGCTGGGGTCTTGGGTGTTAGCCCTCTGGTTGGGGATTAATGGTTTAATACCATTATGTGTTACATGGTAGCTTTCTATCTTCCTCGATATCCTTATCCTGTGTCCCAGTCTTCTCGCTATGTTTAGTGCTGCATTTATATCTGCGTTTATCTTCTTCCCAGTTTTCTTGCATTCGTATAGCCCTCTATATATCCTCCCATTCTTATGTTTGTTTCCACATATCGAGCACTCCCTGCTTGTGTAGTCCTCAGAGACTATCTCAACTTCTATACCATACTCCATGAATATATCCACAATCCAAAGAACTATCTTCCTAAACCACCATATGTTAGTGTTATACTCGTTTCCATTATCCTGTGAGAGCATGATCGGGTAGCCTATGTATAGCTTCTTAACACCTCTTCTATGTAGCTCATCTGCTAGGAATCTAATCGCTGTTATGTATAGGTGTCTTAGCCTCTCATCCCTCTTATACATTGCCTTAAGATACTTCTCATGATATTCTTTCCATGTTGAGATCCCAGCATTCCTAAGAAGATCTCTTATAGCCTGGTATGTAGCTATCTCCCCCTTCCACCAATAGTATTCGGATTTGATCGTTCTTCCTTTGATAAGCATTGCTGATCCGTCCGAAATTGTAACAGCAAACAAGTTGTTAAGCCCCATATCAATGAAAGCCTCCTTATCCCCTATGGGATCCCTCTGCTTAATACTCCTCGGGTTTACGATCCTTCTCTTTTTCTTTTTCCTCTCATCATCTTCGTATATGGGCTTTACATAGCCCTTTGGATTTGATTTTGGTGGATCTACACCAACCTCTATTGGTAGGTGTGCGAACCACCTGCCATTAACATATATTATTTCAAGCCTTCCCTGTTTTCCTTCCCACCTAATCCTGCCAGCATATCTTATCCTCAGATCAAAGCCTTCAAGTACTATGTATCCCTCGTCCTCGCTAATAGGCTCTAGATAATATCTATCGTTTCTGATCAGTATGTGTATCTTCTTCTCACCAGTCTCTCTATCCTTCCAATAGCCTGGTGGAGATAACTTCCTAATATGAGGTGGCAATCTTCTCTGTTTCCTTAGATCTAGTAGCTCGAAGAAAGCGTTCCAAGCCTCATCATTCTTATTAACAACCTGACCAGCATTAACACCGAGAACCCCCTTATACCTGTGATAGTATCTCTTGCTAATCTCATCCCTCTTCCCAGGCGATAGCTCTCCATTGAAGAATGCATTCCTCTTCTCATAGCTAAGCTCGTTCCACAGCCTAGCACACGCCAAGCCAATATCGAATAGCGTTTCTTCCTCATATCTATTCGGGAATAGCCTCAGCCTAACTGTTCTCTTATTGCTCCTCTTCCTCCTCTCTATCTCTTTTCTGAATGCTTCTAGGGGGTCGGAGTCTCTGGCGGGCACGCCTCGGAGATTCCCCCGCCGGACATTCTGCTAGCATATTTGCCCACCGAGATCCGACCCCAACTAAATAACACGATGAAAACCCTATAAAAAATACCCCGCCCTAAAGGACGAGGCTTGCCCTGTTGTCATGGTGTGAGTAAAGATTATAAAATATAGACCTAACTTTTAACTATAGCCATCTTCAGAGATATTATTCTCAAGGAAAAACGCTACTTTGATGATTAAGGTCTATGCTAAGAAGATCCTCAGGATAGACGCTCACAGCCTTAACTAGCAAGGATAGCCGCTCGTCCCCCACATGTTCAGAACAATGTAAGCCCATCAATAGTGACTAAGATAACTGAGCCTAAGAAATTGGACTGAGCCTTAACATCCGTGCAAATCAAAACAGATGAAGAAGCCTGAGAAACCTAAGATGATGCAGAGACTAGTCCTTCTTACCCCCGTATAGCAGCTCCATGTACTCCTTCATCAGCTTTATAATATCAGTCTTAATAGATGAAACCTCGCTATACACTAGATCGATCCTCTTCTCAATAGATTCGAACCTCTTATCAACACTCTCCTTTAGATCATTGACCCTCTTATCAACATAGCCCTTGAGATCATCGATCCTCTTCTCAATAGATTCGAACCTCCTCTCATTAGATCTCATGATGATGTCTAGGTATAGCATGACTATCTCCTGATCAGATAGCTTCTTACCCTCAGCAACCTTCCTAGCAATTCTATTCACAGCCTCCTCAAGAACTCTCGAAAGCATAGCCTCAGCAACAACACTCAATGTGATTACCAAACATAATAGCCTAGAGAAACTAATATTTATAAAAGAAAGCCTCTTCCTCTAGTGCGGGGAGGAGGTCAGAATTTTCCGCGCTTCTAAAACTATCTTCTCGATGTCTGGTAGCCTTATTCTCACGTCTCTAGGACTGAACTTTGCTTCATGAAATCCCCATACGTGAAGCGCCCACGCAGCGTCCCAGGACGCTCTGAACCATTCTCCTAGCTTTTCAGAGATATTTATGACAGCTTCCTCCAGCTCCGTGACGCTCCACCTACCTCTTCTCTCGATGCTCGTTAAAATTTTGCTTAGATTAAAGCGTATCACGAGGGCTTTCACGGCCTCTTCAGCTGCCTTATAGAGCTTCTCGCTAGCTTGGATAGGATCTTTATCTATGAGGGCCCTGCCCTCCTCAAGATATTTAAGAGAGAGCTCAAGATGAGACTCAGCCGCGACGTTGGGATCCAGATTTAGAGCCTTAACTATAAGATCAATAATAAAAGAGGAAGCATCAACGCCTCTTCTCTCGAGCTCCTCAACAAGCTTTCTCGGAATTGTGATGACCATCGCATGCACCTACATAGTTATCTATGTTCGGAAAATTAAGTTCTTTACAACCGAAAGCCTCACCCTCTAGGGCGGGTATGGTTTGTGTTTTTAGCTCTCTAGGGAAATATCCATTGCTGTGATGAGGTGTATAGTGTTTTGAGGGCTTGGAGGTCAATGCCCCAGATATGCACCCCGCCAGAGGGGTAATGCTCGAGACCTCAGCATAGAAAAGATGATCTACTATAGAATTGAAAGGGGAGAGATCATAATCCAAAAGTCTTGCCTTTCAGGCCAGAGAGGAGGTCAGAGGGCTATTTGAATCATGCAGACTCCTTAAAGGACGAGACTCCCAGGTAGTAATACCCAAGACTCTATCGATAGAAACCGCTTGTCCCCCGATGGTCATTGATTGTAGCTGATCTTCTTTAGTTTAGTATTGCTGTGTTTCTCAACCGACAGGTTTTTGATCCCTGTGGCATCAGGGGCCTCCACCTCCCCTCTGTCTCGGGAGCTCTGAGCATCATCGCATCCCGAGGATATCTATATGCAAAGCACATTGAGGTATTACCTCATCATCAAGCATAGTTAGGGATTGAAGGCTTACAAGCTTAAGTCCAGATAACAAACATAAAAATATTCCTATTAATATAAAGAAGGTATAGCCGTCCTTATAGGGTGAGAAGGATCATACGATTTATAGGTTCATTTATAGTTTAGGTGGGATTATTATATATGGTCGAGATGTCTTATGGGTCTAGTCTATATTGAAGGCATTGTTAAACACAGAGGCAAGAGCGTTGTTGTGAGGTTTCTAGTTGATTCTGGCGCTACATATACGGTTCTAACTAAATCTATATGGAAAGAGCTAGGCCTCGAGCCCCTGGGTGAGATGGAATTTATATTAGCAGATGGCACAACGATAAGGAGGAGCATATCGGAAGCCATCTTAGAACTCCCCGGCTATGGGGAGAGACACACCCCAGTAGTATTGGGGGAGAGTGAGGATGAGAATCTCCTTGGCATAGTCACCTTAGAGATATTCGGTCTAATACTAGATCCATTTAGGAGGGTGTTAAGACCCATAAGAGCATTGATGAAGCGCACCTCCACCTAGTAGAGTTATAGAAAGAAAAAGCTAAGACAGAGCTACCCATACACATCACATCTAGAAGCATTACCATTCAGGGCGGGAAGTGGTCTGCATCCTAGCCAGCCCATAATCGATTATATCCTTTTACACAACAGCAAGATCCATAAACCTCTGCTTCCCCTTATAAGCCTCAATCGATATTGCAATCATTTCGCACCCATTTCAAAGACCAAACAATTTATGCATACACTATACTCTAACACATAATATTATATTAAATATGATCTTCAAACCCTTTATAAAGAAGCTAATATCTCCATAAGTTCCTCTAATCCCTCTCTATTCCTACTTTCCCCTCCTCCAGCGCGATGAGCCCCTTACGAAGCCCATAGATACTTACAACTGAAAGACTTGTCCTCAAGATGGGGAGGAGTCAGCTAATAGCCTAGTAATACGACTTTCTACCCTTTCAACTTTATCTTCCAAATTATATAATAGATCATCCGAGCCTTATCCTCTCCATTTGGGAATATTGCTTCTGCCCTATAGATTATCAGGCTGGGGAGTATGCTATGGGATCCCCCAGACACCTTAAGTAGTCAAAACTCGTAAACACTAAACCAAGAGATCCTCCTCTATAAGCACGATACTAAGCCTTTCCCTACCCACGAAAATACCGTGAAAGGAGTTTAGCCCTTCATGCAAGATCGTTAGTCTCGCTCACACCTTATATTGGCTCTCTGATCCCCCAGCCTTGAAGAACGAGGTTTGTACTCTATTCAATTTCAAGCGAGCATATACTGGAAACTCCTTGTGAATAGGGCGGAATAGCTTGAAGAAGATTATATGTAGAAGACAGCAAACATGACAGTGAGAGACGCCCTTAAGACTAGGGGGCGTTATAGTTATTGAGAGAATCTCGGGAGAAGATATAAGGATTATGATCGCTAGGTATAGGAATAAGCAATTAAGGCATAGGATATATTAGAGTGCATTGAAGGGTGAGCTGAACGCAATAATAGACAAGGCTAGGGAATATGATATGCCGATATTGATGGCGGATCCCAGAAACATATCTAAGATCTGCCCAATACACAAGGCTATAATAGAATATGGAGAGGATAGAAAAGGGATCTGCAGCAAAGGTGGCGAGAAATGGCATAGAGAGGTAGTGGCATTGATAAACATATATTTTAAAGCCCTCGAAGCCCTGTATGAGGGCTATGCCCAGAAGGGCTTCGGTTTTTCAAGAGTAGATGGGAGCCCGGTGCCGCTGGGCTCAACAGCCACCGGTGAGCCCATAGAGATCCCAAGATCTCTTTGGGGGGAGGTGGAAGCTCCCTGATGGTCACAGGGATGCTATAACATCTGTGGATCAAGAGACACAGCAATACTAAACCAAAGAAGATCAGTGACAATCAATGACCATCGGGGGACAAGCAGATATGAGAGGTATAGTTGATGTCTAATCCTTGCTCAGATTATGAATAATATAGGATGGCTAGAGTGAGGAAGATAGATGGGGCATCTGGTGTGGGATATAGAGTGGGACTTGTTGGTGATATTGAGAGGAGGGTTAGGAGATATATTGAGGGTTGTTTCAATGTTGATCCCATAGGTAGGGTTGTTGTTCTCGCCTCTGGGGGTTTTGATTCTGCTGTTCTTCTAAAGCTCTTAGATGTGATGGGATATAAAATTGTGGT
>JAVVGG010000105.1:0-5812 GCA_032249275.1 Desulfurococcales archaeon | reverse complement strand
TGGAGAACAAACAAATATAAAAGCATCCCTACTACCATGAAAAAGGATACAGCCCCTACCCTATACTCCTCGAATCACCTCCGCCAAATCGCTCCGCCCTTGGAAGGCGAAGTTTGATAAAACCTTTTTATCAATGTATATTAATCCTCTATCCTAGGAACATAAGGAGATCTGGTGGGTGTGAGCGAGCTGAAAATCATTGAACTCCTTGAGAAGGTAGGGCCTCAGGGGATTGCTCAGAGTGAGATCTATAAGATCTTGGGTCTCTCTAAGAGCTGGGTATCCGAGCTATTGTCCTCAATGGAGAGAAGGGGGATTATTACTAGAAGTAAGGGTCCTGGGAAAACCCTCATAGTGAGGCTCTCGAGATATGGGGATCCATCTATAAGCAGGACACTCACTATAGGCTTGGTACCCTCGGTGGAATATCTCTCACTACCCCTGCTTATGAAGAAGGCTCGTGAGTGGGGGTATCTCGTAGAACCTTCTATAAAGAGGAGCGTGCTTGAAGTTGCTGTAAGCTTTATCAGGAGTGGGTATCACCTTGCCTATCTCCCGATATATATGTTACCCCTGTTAAAAGCCCTGGGCATAGGCTTTAAGGTGATAGGCTCTGTAGCCCTCGGCGGTGCCTCCATTATTGGGAGGGATTTCTTGAATATAAGATCTATATTTTCCAGCATGCTATCCACAATGGAGATCCTCTCGGTAGCATATATACGAGCAACAAGATCCATCACCTCTCATAGCGAGCATAGGATCAGATATTATAGAGACCCTGACAGTGTGATCGAGAGCCTAGCTAGAGGCGGAGAGGGTATAGCCATGACCTGGGAGCCATATTCATCGATAGCTGAGATCAGGGGGTTAAAAAAGATCCCCGCCTCAGATATCCTAGGCGAATACCACTGCTGCGTTCTCATAGCTAGAGACGATATACCTTCTGAAATTATGTCTAAGATAAGGAGGGCACACATATCATCTATAGAGGAGCTTCCACACCACATAGATTCCCTCCTCTATAGCTTCTCCGAAATGATAGGGATACCGCGGACAATTATAAAGAAGGGATATAGAGAGTATATATTCACACATCAAATAGATGCTAATGTGCTTAGGAATATAACGAGGAACGCCGAGGGCTTCTTGATAAACAGCGAGCTTCTCGAGGATATAGTTAGAACAAATGACACATATCAATCTTAAATCACCGACCCCCACTCTGAAGGACAAGGGCTTTCAACTATAGATACCATCTACTATGATTGTATTGATTTATGTTTAATCCCCCAGATAAAATACTAATATAGATAGATGACCTTGGCAAAAACTGGCGGTTCGATAGCTATAATTCCATATATAGCGATAATTGTGATAACCATTGTATTCCCCATTCATAGCCTGGGCGAGGTAGGAGATGAAGCTACATATTATGTATATGGAACCGTGACAATATATTTGGAGGATAGCGGACCAACTATCTATATGTATATGAACTACTCGTCAGGGCCGGGTTCCCTCCTAATAGATCTTCCGGTAGAGCCTGTAGAAGATAGCATAGAAGTTGTCTATGGCAATGCCACATTAGCTATGTATATAGGCTACCTATATGCATTAATACTTACTAACTCCTCAAGAGGATATATCATACTTAGATATAACGGGGTATACACAATAGATTCAGAAGGGCTGAAGAGTATTGAGATCAGAAACGTGTCTTGGGCCTCATATATGGATTTAATAGCAAATAACAAGGTAGAAATAAGAGAACCACCACCCAATGCTCTAGAGATTAGGGAAGGAAACTACATAAAGTACAGAATATATAACTTAGAAGGCGTTATATCCATACAGATGTCTTCACAAAGAAATAACGCGGATTTAGAACTAATAGGCCTACTAGCTAGCATATCAATAATAGGTATGGCTGCGACATACTATGCTATATCAGCTCAGAAGCGCAGATCATCCACAATAGATAAGATAGATGCTTTGGATAGGGAGATATTAAGGGTAATAGAAAGAATAGGCAAGGGAGACGCATCAGCATCAAGGATCCAGGAATTAACAGGGCTTCCGAAAACAACTCTATGGAGAAGGCTGAGAAAGCTTGAGAGACTCGGCTACATAGAGATCTATAGAGTTGGAAGAAAAAGCATAATAAGGGCTAAGAGAAGCCGCATTTAGTCCTGTGTACCTAGTATGTTTTATCATGCACCGCTAGAGGATGGCCCCAGGATCGCAAACACCATAAGCATTAAAGAGAAGGCTAGAGAATATAGGGCTTATAAATATAGCCTCTGCTTTGAAAGGGGTAGGCTTCCAGTTGTAAAACTCTGTGGGCTGTGATCCTCACCCAATAATATGTGGTATCGCTGTTGCTAGCACATAGATACCGGCTGATGTTAGAATAGCCCCTTGTAAATACCTGGTCAGCTGTTCCCACTTTCCACCTTGTGCTATACTTCCCAGGATGTTTAGAAATATGTTTGAGCCTATATATGGTGCTATATAGCCTATTGAGAATGCTAGAGAGCTCGTTAGAGACGCTATGGGCTCCTTAGGCAGCATCGATATTACTGCTAGTAAGAATGGGAATGAACATTGCATTCCAAGTATTGGGAAGATCAAAGTTGATTTCCCCCCAACTGATAGGAGGGGCTCTCTGTTAGAAAATGTTAGGAGCCCCCATGTTAGTGAGACTGTCGCTACATAAGTTACTAAGGCATAGTAGATGCTAATATCGAATATCCTGCCGATGTTGGAAGTAATGCTAATCCCTAGCGATGCCGGTATGAGGATCGCTATGAGGGATGTAAACACCTTTATAGTTCTCGAGAAACCTCCGCCCAGCCTGGCTGAGGATGCGAACATGGCGATCATTGGTAAGGAGCATGGAGATAATGCTGCGAGGAGACCAATTCCTAGAGAGCTTAGAGGCCTTATCACGGAATCGCCGCTAGAGCTAGATTTTCCTGTAATAGCGGATTCTATGAAGCTCTTTAAACCTTCATATTGATCTCCTCTGAAGACGCCTATATGCCTGGCAATCTCAACACCATCCTTAACAAGGATCAGCGTTGGCGTCCCAGGAACTCTGTAGCTTGATATCAACTTTAGAGCCGTATCCTGGTTTTCACTGAAGATCTCATCTATATGTATTCTTATGAGACGTATACCCGCACTGCTGTTTGACGAAAAATATCTATCTATAGCTGGGGATAGCTCCTTACACCCAGGGCAATCTCTTTGCTCGAAGTAGAGGAGATTATAGCCTTTCAAATCGACTAATAGATCAAGTTCAGAGACATCATATATATCTATAGCACTTAAGTTACTAGACTTTGAAATATCCCTATCTTCATTTAAACCTCTAACACCCCCATAGATGCCAGCACCACTATGGGGCTGTATATAGGCCTGGCCCAGCATGGGGTACAATGCTATAACCAAGATCCATATGATAGTAGATAACAGCAAGACTCTTCCCACGCTATAGCGGGTCTTTTTCCTCATATGATATATCCTCATCAGGGGCCCTCTGATGTATAGACACCAAAGAGGATATAAGCACTAATATTATTTTGAATAAAATTGTATATATGCTAATATATGTATTTATAGGTGGTCTAATTAGAAATAGCTTGGTGTAGAGATTGAAAAACCTCTATATATATGTAGGGATTACATTCATAGCGGTAGCAGCGATCGCCACCCTAGCGATATCAGGCTTTCTCCAACAAGCTTTTAGCTCTGGACAGCAAGGGCAAAGCGTGGCTGGAGAGGGAGGCGTATTCGAGATTAAAAGTGGTTCCACAGTACTTGCATATGTGATTAGAAACCCAAACTACTCTATATCAACAATCGATGTCAGATCTACCGCAGGCGATATATCGCTTCCAATAGCTGGTAGGGTGAGTGTGATGACGTTCCAATATGTGAGATGTCCAGATATCTGCCATTGGGAGACCTATGTACTAGTATATCTCATGAACAAAACCCTCTCATCAGGCTTAGCCGGGAACGTTATCTTTGTTACAATAGACGTGGATCCCTGGAGAACCACGTATGAGGATGTAACCAGATATCAAAGCAGTAGGACGGGAAAGCTTCTGAAGAACGTAACATGGATCTGGGTTCTAGATGATGTCGATAAAATGGCTAAAGTGTGGGAGAACTTCAGAATATTCGTTGCTAGAGACCCTAATACAGGGCTCATAACGCATTCAGCAGGATTCTACATATTCAATAAAGAAGGAAGACTAATATATATTATACAACCAACCAAAGAGGGATGGAACAGCCTAGAAGACCTCTCCAAAGGAATATGGGATATATTATATAGAGTAGCTAAATCATAACCTACGATCTAGCCCTCAGAGAATTTTATTCATAGATCTCCACGACAGAGAATATCTCCCAAGGAATATAATGCTTCCCAGAGGATCCATTTCTAACAAGGGAGCCTTTGGCCGAATATGAGTATTACGAAGCCTTATCCTATCTCTAAGGATCTCGAGGAGAGGGCTCTATCATTCATAAAATATATAATCTTAGTAAGCATAAGCTATATTGGGACCCCGGGCCCACATAACATCCCCGTGTCCCCGGGGCTAGGATGAATGTGGGACGGGTCGCCCCCGGCATCCATATATTATATTTACATTGTTTTAAACAGCTTTAGATCCTAGTGAAAGAGGTTCTAGAAAAACTTGTGGCTTTAATAAGAAAACACCACAAAATATATATTCATGAATAAGTATTAATAGGTGAGGTATGTAAGTTGAAAAGGAGGAATATAGCTATAGCCATTACTATCGCATTTGTCATTCTGATCTCAACAGCTACATTCGCCATGGTAAATACTTTGGTTGCTCAGAGCCCTGAGACCTCTACCGTGGTTCAGTTCTATTCGCCCCTCCCAAGATCTGTTGTTGGTGTTGGCGGTAGATTCTACATAGTGGCTATAAACATAATTACATCAGATCCTAGGCTTGTAGCCTACCCCGAAATATCTATTAACCCTGTTGTGAGGATTAATGCTACACATGCTGTAGCGTTTACAGCTAATTACACAGCTAGAGGGCCTGTGGATGGAATATCTATAGGTGCTGGCCCGCCTGTATTTGGTGTTGGGAAGAACGAGGCTCTCCCAGGGCTTGTAGTTATATTTAATAACACCCCAACAGCCCTGGGCGGTCCTGGGAGGAATCTGGCTAACCTCTTCCAGTTCACAGGATTCCAGGATAAGCTTGATCTAGGTGGGAGAACTATATATAGGTTCATACAAACCATATGGATCGTTGGAGCACCTACATGGTGTGGGTGGACAAAAGCCATAGCAGCGATTATAAGCGATAGAGATGGCAATGGCTTGCTAGACGATGCACCAGACACTGTGCCAGATGTTAATGGCGACGGGGTTATAGATGAGAGGGATCTAGCAGCCCTTGGTGTTGCATCAAATATAGCCAGCGTTATATTCTATGTTCCGTGCCCCAGCTAGTCTTACTACCCACCACCTATTTTCTATTACAATTTATTTTCTAGATCTTGAGATCCTCGCAGCCATATAACCAGTAAAACCTTTAATAGCTAGGTAGAGCCCTGCTATAGAAATTCCAAGGCCTATCATTGATAAAAATGCTCCAAAGAACCCTTTTAACCCGTAGATCATTACCACTATAGAGATTATGAGACCCACCACCATGGAGATCACACCAGCTATAAGCACTCTTAACCATATACCTATCTCTTCCAAAGCCCGCTTGTCCTCCGATAGTTATTGATTGTCATTGATTTTCTTTTGTTT
>JAVVGG010000104.1:0-5846 GCA_032249275.1 Desulfurococcales archaeon | reverse complement strand
ATATGATCCCATGGCGCTCTGCACACCCATATAGGCCATGTTAAACATGCTGCCCCAGCCATATGATATAGCCTGGGCTATAGCTATGACCGGGATCAGTAGTACTGCAGATGCTAAAGCTATAGCCACTATACCTGGCTTCGCATATCTCACCAAGATCAAAGCTACTAGGGTATTTAAAAGAGCTGCTCACGATCTGTACTAACGATCTGTACTGATCCTCTTAACTTCTATGCCCACCCTAGCTTTCAAGACCTAGCTTTTCAAGGATCTTGATCGCCTTTTCAAGGTCCTCTAGGCTCTTCAGCCCCCTCTCCGTTATCGATGCCCTCTTCGATGCCCTCTCATAGGCTATTGATATAAGTCCCTTCTTCTCAAGCTCTCTGAGCAGGTTCTCTAGTCTATCATAGGGCATTCTAGCGACATATGTGAGACCTGTTATGGTTGTTGGGCCTCTATATGCTAGGTGGTATAATATTTCGTATACAATCCTGGCTCTAGATCTTTTCCTCATCTATGCACACTTATGCCCAGAGATATTGATAGAAACCCCCCGGTTCTGAGGATCTCTGCGATAGAGATCACTATAAATCCATATGGCACAGGCGCGATCGATACCAGGAATCTGAGTAGGTGTGAGACTGAGAGTAGAAGGAATCCGGCTATGACAGGCGCTGATCTAGATCTAACAGCTATGATTATAGATAACACAAGCCCAGCATCTCGCCGTATATATAGTAATACGCTAAGGGTAGTACAAGAGCCTCTACATAGATCTTTGAGAACCTATATGCTATGATTAGAATATAACCCGAGACAGAGGCATAGGTCGAGAACAGAATTAAAGAGGAAAACACAAATAGATCGCCTATGAAGAATAATACGAGGGATAGGACAATCAACCAAAACAGAAGCAAAAACCCTAGAGAAAGCATTGTGAGCGTCTCATCAGCAGTAGATCTCGCAGCGTGGAATAGCCTATAGCTTGTTGACGCAAGGACATACGTGGAGATCAGCTACATAAAGATAAGGGGGATATCAGCAATACCTGGTAGCCGATCTGCATGGCCATTCTATCTTCCACACCTCTAGTGATGCTTAGATATTTAAATGACAACATGAGAGACTTTTGCCCTTTTATGGCGAGGCTAATCTCTTTTCCTTGGTATTTTCTATTGCTTCTAATGGATTTTAATCACTCCCAGTTGTGTATATAAGGCTCTAAGCAATAAATACAATAATGACCGCGGGTTTCCGAGATCCGTGAGGCTGGGAACTCCTAGGCGACTAGGATGAGATGCCGCGGTGAGGGGCCCGCGGGCCGCGTAATGACCCACCCGCCGTGATCAAAATTTCACAGCGGGTGGGGAACACTATGCTTTCAAGCTTTCTAAGGTATGGTCATCAAAAACAATAGATCGAAAGCTAGATCTTCACTTAAATACCCTCAAACATAAGTAATAATAGACAAATTTGATCTACTATAGAACTGGGCAAAACAAAAAACAAATAGATCTGATGATCTACTATAGAATTGAAAGATGGTTATAGCTATCATTGTCGGAAGCATAAATGTGGATTTCATGATCTATTTAGATAGATTTCCAAGTCCTGATGAGACTGTGAGCGATGGTGTTTTTGAGATCCACTTCGGCGGGAAGGGTGCTAACCAAGCTGTTGGCCTTGCTAGGCTGGGTTCGAAGGTATATATGGTTGGTCTTGTAGGGGTAGATAGCCTTGGCGATATGGCTGTCGAAAACCTCAGGAGAAATAGGGTTGTAGTGGACTATATAGGGAGGACAGATAAGAGCCATACGGGGGTGGCATTTATATTTGTCAATAGACACGGTGGGACAATGATCGCTGTTGCTCCGGGGGCTAATAGGCTTCTAAGACCCGAAGATGCCGAGAGAGCCCTGAGATCAATAGGTAGGGCTGATATAGTGCTTTCACAGATGGAGATCCCTGTGGAAACAGTTGCTAAGATCGCTAGGCTCTCAAGGGATATAGGTGCTAAATTCATATTAACTCCATCGCCTGCAAAGAAGATCCCCGAGGAGATCCTTAGAGAGGTTCACACAATAGTGCCAAACAAGGTTGAGGCTTATAAGATCCTCGGAATAGATCCTAAGGAAAATGTTGATGAGAGAGATCTTGAAGAGATAGCTGGAAAACTCGTGGAAAAGGGAGTTGAAAACGTAGTTATAACACTAGGGGATAGAGGAGCAGCATACTATACCATGAAATCCACACACATATCCATCATACCGGCTATTAAGCCTGAAAGAGTTATAGATACAACAGGGGCAGGAGACTCCTTCACAGCATGCTACTCCTACGCAATAGCCCTAGACAAGAGTGTTGAAGAAGCAGTTAAAATGGGGATCGCATGTGCCTCAATAAAGATCTCTAGGAAAGGAGCCCAAGAGGGGATGCCCAGGCTAGATGAGGTTCTAGCCCTGCTAAACAAGCAGAAGACCTGATCGCCAGACCATTACAACTGAAAGCCCCACCCTTTTTAGGGCGGGGATAGAGATTTATATACTATATATCCTCTGAAATTTTCCAATAATTATGCATACGAGTCTCGGGAGTTATCCTCCAGCAATGCGCTATATACATGATAGGCACACAGGATAAAACATTGCCTCCGACACTCTGATAAAATCCATAGCCCCGACCCCTCGAAGAAGGAATAAGGGTAACGGGCTGGAGACCTTGGCAAAGGGATCTTCTATAGAATTGAAAAAAGAGGAGATAGCCCTTTCAGCTTCAAGTGCGTAAACTTGAATCTATCTGATTAACGTATACAAGAAGGTCTAAATTATTCGTAAACATAAATAATATTCAATGGGCTGTATGTACGTTAAGCGAGGTTCTGAGCATAAGAATTCAGAAGGCTTTGAAGAGGGAAATTGAGGAGTTGAAGGGGATTTAGACTGGAGGAAGGAGATCATAGCCTATCTTGAGCAGAGGGTTAGATATTATCGGAAGTTAATGGTAGTAGAACGGGTCAACGAGATCTTAGAACGCCAACCGATACTCTCTGAGGGGGGCTGCGATCCGCGTGGTGAGAGAGGATCGCGATAGTTATTGATGCTTCGAGTTTAGCTAAATACATACTCAGAGAAGAGGGGTGGGTTAACGTTAAGAACTATCTATTAAGCGATGAGATGCTCACATTAGATCTTGCTCTGAAGGAGGTTATGAATGCGGTATGGAAACATGCAACTATTCACCATACATTCACTAAAGAGATAGCCCTTGAAAAAATAAGATCCTGGCGAGACTAGTTGGGGAAGGGGTAGTTATAGTTGAAAGCGAGAAAATCTATCTCGAAGATGCATTCAACATAGCCTTACAGGCGGAGGTAACAATCTACGATTCACTCTATATTGCTCAAGCGATAAAGCGGAAAGCTAGGCTTTTAACGGGGAATGATCAACAGGTGAGAGCCGCGCAAAGACTAGGGATAGAGGTAGTCAATGCATAGACTTGAGACTAAAATGTTTCAACCTCACACTTTCTCCAAACTCATCCATGTTTGCTTACTCCTATGTTTACAAGCTCGCGCTCAACACAATATATAGGCAGGCGTTACAGCTTAGAAGCCCCGCCCTTTAGGATGGGGAGGAGGCTAGGAGTTGTTGGGTGCATTTAAAAGGCGTGTTATCGCTAGACTTTATATTTTTATTTAATGCACTACTATGGGAAGGTCTGTGACTCTGCGAGAGAATCCTCGAAGTATTGCTATTCCTGTTGCGAGGTATCTGGCTGTATCTTTTATTCTGGGGGCAGGGGTTCTCATGCTCTATATGGGGTTAATAATGATTTTCCTGATCCTTCTGGGTTTTTCTGTGCCATTGAGTGTTTTGATCATAGTTGTAGGATCGATTCTGTGTTTTGTTGGAATGGGTATTGCAGCGCCAAGCATTATATCTCTAGCAGGGGTTCTTTCTAATCATGCTAGGGACTCTGCTTCAAAGCTTAGCAGTTATCTCTCGGCTAGGGGGGTGGATTTGCAGAGCTTCTCTACTGAGATAAGTGCTATTAGAAGTAATAAGCCTTCCTTTTCAACAAGTCTCAAACTATTCATAGTATCTATAATACTTCTATTCCTCTTCCTATTATCAACTCTAGTCCCGCTAGATCCTCTATTAAGGCTGGCACTAATACTTATATCTGGGATAACATCACCAATAGCGATAATCTCTTCTATCTACTCATTGATAGAAGATCTTGAGGTCTGGCTCTACATACATAGATCTCAAGAGCTATCTATCATAAGAAAAATATCTAGAGAGGATCCAATTATAGAGGGGGTAAAAGGTGAGAGGAGCCCCATATCCCTTGGAATCTTCCTTGCGATCATAACACTGGGGCTTTATATTATCTACTCTTTACCAGCCTCAATATTAAACTTAGCCAGGCATATGGAATGGCATTCAGAGCTAGATGAAGTGATGAAGCAATGAGTAGGAATAGATCATAGCTATTGAGCCGGCTTCATGTCGATCCATCCCTATGTCATTAAGTTGCTGTTCGCTAGGATCTAGTTATTAGCGATGAAACTGTTATCATGTCTAGGACGTATTCTGCTATATCTGTTATATAATCATAGATCCTCATTATATGATAGGCCGTTATATCCTTCTCAAGCCCTGCCTCAGCCACCATTTCGTGGATCTTCTTCTTGCTTTCTATAAGATCTACAAGTCTCAATATAACTTTCCTGAGGGATTCCCTCCCCTTTCTACCGGTCTCTTCCTCCTGCAGGTTCTGCTTGATAAGTTCTTCGATCATCGTGTAGTAGCTATATATATTGCTAAGCATCGAATAGATTTTAGCCCTATCATTCTCAGAGCTCTCCGTGTATTGCGCGATCGCGACTAGGTGATCAGATATCCTCTCGATCACCCTCGCTATCTGAACCATTATATATGACTTCTGAAGGATCTTTGAATCGCTGTCTAGCCCAGGACTTGTGAGCATTATGTTGAAAATCCTCTCAGCCTCCCTCCTAATGGCGTCTATCTCGCTATCCAGCTCCTCAAGATCCTCTTCAGCCCTCTCCCCACTATAGATCTTTATAATATATTCAAAAAGAGATCTCGCGTTGAGAATTATCCTCCTCACAACAGTATTAAGCTCGGAACCTCTTCTAACTTCTCTAAGAATTATGAAGTTCTTCGCCTCATCGAATATGCTAAAGCCGGGCATATGCTTAATATATGTAGATATCATCTTCTTAACCTCGCCAGATAACTGCTTCTTAGAGACAACCTTGATCTGTTCAGCTCCGGAGATATAGAGGGAGATAAGCATATAGTACATAGAGCCCTCTCCAATCTCATCTAGATCAATATCAGAGTATAGCTTTATGCGAGGCGCCTCTGAAGGCTCTATAACAAGCTTAGACCCGACCCTCCTAATAAGAACCCTGGAACCCTTCCCAAGATTGAGATCCTTACACCACTCCTTCGGAAGATAGAGAATATATGAACCTCTAACCTCCTGGATCCTCCTCTCCTCCTGCAAAAGCATAGACATATGTATCCATAATAAGATATGCTTTAGAAGCTTATAATATGAATAATATGTATACATATGTATAACGCTGATAAAATGGAGGCACCATTCCTCAATTTCTAAGAAAACCTATTACAATCACAAGACACGCAAGACACGATTGAACGGCAACGACGCCGATAGATAATCAAGAGCATTCCTCTCTAACACATACCATTAATTCTTACCAACACATTATTCGCCGCTCTAGAGGCTATATACTTATTATAGAACTCTGTGTCAAGCTCTATGAAGTAGTCATTCTGAGATCTAGCAGT
>JAVVGG010000103.1:0-6111 GCA_032249275.1 Desulfurococcales archaeon | reverse complement strand
GTTTGACACCCTTAAGGACCACGGATGGACTCCCTCCCATATATAGGTTCTAGAAGGATCTCCGCCATCTATATCCATGAGGATCCCTAGCTCCGGGGAAGGCCTATCCCTTACGAGGGATATTATGTAGGGAGTGCCATCGTATATGATCTTCGAGTCTCTAATATCTCCCTCACCAAATAACGCTACTGCTCTCAGCCTCTCATTAATATACCACAGGGCTAGATCGCTGTTAAAGGCTATTCGATATATATTATATTCTTTTGATGGGTCGCCTGGCACGAACCTTGTTAGATCCATCTCAGCCCTCGATATAAACCCTCCTGCAAAAGCCTTTAAAACCCCTCTCCCACTATCCCACATAAAGTGTATACACCCGCCCCCAAATAGATCCTCATTCTCAAAGCCAAACCATATTATAGGCCCACCATCCCATCTAGGTAGAGGCGTTTTCAGCTCGAATAGACCATTTCTAAAGCTCTCTTTAGATCTCAGGGAGACTGTTATATATCCTGCGGGCTTAACATAGCTACTCAGGAAATACATATATTTACTCTCATCCCCAGAGAATCTCCAGAAGTCAGATGCTCTACAAGTTATAAACCTCTCCTCAACGTCCTTGAAATCCGATTTCACCCTAGCCCAACAATAGAAAGAGTTGTCCAGACCTTCACTCATGATCTTGCTGTATCTTAAATTCAATGTAAAGCCCTACATATATTATTATCTTCAGAATATATTTGACAACCTGAAAGCCTCGCCCTTTAGGGCAGGGAGGAGGTCAGAGAATCTCTTTTGCTTTAATAAACAAACGCGCTTTTAGATATATCAGCATGTAATCACATAATAATGGCGTACCTCGATGGGAGATGTAATGGTCATCGATACTAGAGGATCTCCTTATGCAAGGCTGGCTCCCGCTCCTCTAAACAGAGTTATTATTAATGATATGTTTTGGAAGCCGAGGATTGACTCGCTCATCGATAAAACCCTTCCACTACAATATGAATTCCTCGAAAAGACGGGGAGACTTGACAACTTTAGGACAGCTGGGGGTAAGAAGGGTGGGGCTTTCATAGGCTTATGGTTTAACGATTCTGACGTCTATAAGTGGGTCGAAGCATCCGCATATGCTCTTGTCCAGAGGTGGAGCCGCGATCTTTATGAAAAGCTGTTAAATGTTGTAAAAGATATTTCTGACGCTCAGGAGAGCGATGGATATATAAATACTTATGTGCAATTACAGAAGATCGATAGATGGGCAAACCTAGCATGGTCCCACGAGCTATACTGTGGGGGGCACTTGATACAGGCCGCTATAGCTATAAAGAGATCCCTGAGTAACGAGGTTTTATTCAACACAGCTATACGATTCTCCAACTTGCTGCTTGAGACTTTCGGGTATGGGGAGAAAAAGCTGAAAACCTCCGATGGGCATCCCGAGATAGAGCTGGCCCTAGTAGAGCTATATAGGGAGACCGGTAGAAAAGACTACCTTGAGCTTGCTAAATTCTTTATAGATATAAGGGGTAGGGGGTATGTTGCAAATACAAATAAGCTTGGAGAGCTTTACCCTATGCTACGTGTAAGTCCTGTACATATTGTGGATCATGCTCCTATAAGGGAGATGAGCGATTTCGCCGGGTCTCACGCTGTTAGAGCGCTCTATTTCTTTAGCGGAGTAGCAGATCTCTACCTAGAAATCGGAGATCTAGCTCTCTGGGATGCTCTAGAAAGGCTCTGGAACAAGGCTATGAAGAAGATCTATATAACTGGAGGTCTTGGATCTAGACACGATGGGGAATCTTTTGGGGAGGACTATGAGTTGCCGAATGAGAGATCATATAGTGAAACATGTGCTTCTGTGGCATGGGTTATGTGGGCCTGGAGAATGTTCCTAGCCTCTGGAGTTTCAACATATATGGATGCTGCTGAGAGGACACTCTATAATGCGGCGCTAGCAGGCATATCCATAGATGGCACCAGATACTTCTATGTAAATCCCCTCGCCGACTACCATGGTAAATATATGGTAAATATCTTAGACAGCCCTGGTATGACTGTGCATGCTGCCCAACTAATATAATAAGGCTGCTGAGCTACATACCAAGCCTAATATATTCAATCTCTAGGAATAGACCCGAAATATGGGTTAATCTCTTTATTGGGAATAGAGCCGAGATAGATCTTCACGGAAATAGAGTTAGAGTAGATATGGAGACGAACTATCCGTGGGATGGGAAGGTGGTTTTGAAGATATCCCCTGAGAAGGTTGACGAGTTCCCACTAATGATCAGGATCCCTGAATGGGCAGATACAGCCAGAGCCAAGATCCGTGGAAAGGCGATTGAGGCGAAGCCAGGAAGCTACCTCGAGATAGCCGGGAAGTGGGATGTGGAAGAGCTAGTAGAGCTCGAAATACCTCTCAGGCCGAGGCTCATAACGGCTCACCCATGGATCGAGGCAGACTATGGGAAATTAGCAATAGCTAGAGGACCCCTCATCTATGCACTAGAAGAGATAGACAATAAGTTTGATATACGTAACCTGGTTGTGAGGCCTGAGGAGATCAATTTAAGGGAAGTGCACGAGCCTAAGCTATTAGATGGGATAGTAGCTATCGAGGGAGAGGGATACGTGGTCGACGCAGACGAACTATATAGCGGAAAGCTCTATAGGGAATACAGCGGGTATAGAGGAAAACAGGCAGTGCTGGAGAATAGGATTATATTCAGAGCTATACCCTATTATGCGTGGAACAATAGAGGTAGAACAAGGATGGGTATATGGATCAAAAGGATCTAATGAGGGATCGGTTCATATCACAAGAATCGAGATACAATATATCATCGATCTGTTGCGCGACAATGACAGCTTAAATGTAATACAGCTCTCTATCTACGTAGATCCTTTCTCTGAGTCTTATATCTCTCGAAGATGCCCCTACCCGTACTTCGTACCACCCCTTCTCAACGATCCATACTTTTTTGTCGGGATGGTAGATAGCGAGATCTTTTAGATCTATTGTTACATAGATCTCCTCGCTCTCGCCGGGCTTCAGCAACTTTGTCTTCTTAAATCCCTTTAATTCCTGCTCAGGTCTGGGCAATAATATGCCAGGCCCTTTAATATATATTTGAGCTACCTCCCTTCCAGAGTATTTCCCTACATTCTCTATTGTAAACCCTATCTCTATTCTATCGCCCATAATTCTTACGTCAAGGTCGCGGTATCTGAATTTCGTATACGATAAGCCATAGCCGAACTCATAAGCAGGCTCTACGCCAAATGTGTCATAGTACCTATATCCCACGTATATGTCTTCGCAATAGACGACCCTGGACGGGTTTTCGGGGGGAATGCCTGGGTAGCATTCCGGCGCTCTCGCTACTGGCGTGGTGCTCCAGTCTCGCGGAAATGTTATTGGGAGCTTTCCTGATGGTGCGACTCTTCCTAGGAGGAGGTCTGCAACTACCCTACCTGCCTCTTGCCCTGGCAGCCATATTAGTAGAATTGCATCTATAAGATCCCTCCAGCTATATATTTCTATGGGTCCTGCTATATTGAGTATAGCAACCACCCTTTTACCTCTCCTCCTAAACTCTCTCGAGACCTTTTCAATAAGGGTTCTCTCGTCGTGTGCTAAATAGTAATCTCCTCCGGCTAGCTTTCGATCCCAGTCTTCTCCAGAGATCCTTGTGATCACTATTATGCCAACATCGTTTCTATCAGCTGATTTCGATATTAGCTCCTCTGGTACTACGTTTTGGCTAAGTCTCTCTGGATAGACCTCGTCTTTATATAGCTTCTCCAGATATTCTTTCCCCTTCTTCTCGAGAACATATTTTTCGTAGATGTTAGAGATCTCTTCATCCACAATTAAGCCAGATCTTTTTAGACCTTCATATATCGAGATAGTGTATCTCGAGTGATTATGGCCACTGCCCATACCACTCTTCAGCGTCTCAAACTGCCCTGTACCAAATATAGCTATCTTCATCCCTTCCTTCAGAGGAAGGGTTTCTAGGTCGTTCTTCAAGAGGATCGCTCCTTCCAAAGCTGCTTTATATGCTATTTCAGCATGTTTATTCAGATCTATAGAAGTAGGGCGCCTCTCAGCCCTTATCTTTATAATCTTATTTATCAGCTCTATAATTCTCTCAACCCTTTGATCTAAAGCCCTAAGGTCTAATTCGCCTTTCCTCGCTCCCTCAAGCAGCTTATTGTAGTAAGTGTCGCCGCCGGGCATTATGAGATCTACGCCTGAGTTTATCTGTTCAACAGGATTATCACCGGCTCCCCAGTCCGTCATTATAATGCCTCTGAAGCCCCATTCCTCTCTAAGGATCTTCTCTAGAAGCCATGGATTCTGAGACGTATACTTGCCATTTAATTTATTATATGAAGTCATGATAGCTCCTGGAGAGGCTTTTTTAATAACGATTTCAAAGGGTTTGAGATAGATCTCCCTCAAAGCCCTTTCGGATACAACGGTATCGATTATATATCTATTGACCTCCTGATCATTTGCTACAAAATGTTTTGGGGTAGCTATAATACCTGCTGATTGAACACCCATAACATATGATGAGGCCATCAAGCCGTTTAGCAGAGGATCCTCTGAGAAGTATTCAAAGTTCCTACCACATAGGGGGTGTCTATGTATGTTAAGACCCGGTGCAAGCAGTATGTCAATGCCGTTGTAGGAGGCCTCAATACCTATCGCCCTTCCAACCTCTTCAACGATCTCTGGATCCCAGGTTGACGCAAGCATTATCGGGGCCGGAAATGCTGTTGAGGGGTAGATCCTCAATCCGTCTGGCTCAACCCTAAGACCTGAGGGGCCGTCAGAAAGCTCTATAGAGGGTATCCCTCTAATAGATCTCGTTTCACCAGCAGCACCAGGTATATTCTTAGGCATTCCAACCCCTACTACAAGAGCGATTTTTTCTTCGAGAGATAATTCTGAGGCGCTAACCTTCATAAAACTCCCTATAACCTCTTATCAAAGTGGGTTAAATATTGGGTTTCAGAGCTTCTTGGTAGCTGCACCGCCACTGCTGACCTCCTCCTAATTCTTAAGAGCAAAGATCCCACTTAGGGGTGAGACGAGATCAGCCTTATAAGGTCTGTTCTTTAAGGCCATCACATTCGCTAATTAATATCTATGGCGATCGAGGGTTACCCCAGATGATAGTCCATACCAATCCACATACTCTCCATAGAGCTCTCTATGGATATCCTTAATAGTCCTTAGATCCAGAGATCCAGCTATTATTTGTTTATAGCATAGCTTGGTTCAAAGTTAATCATATCCTCTGAGGAGTTCTATAGAAATATATCGGGGCCAACCCTATTGAAAGAATATCGCTATTTTACCAGCCTTCATAGGGTTCTCAATAATTATCGATGGTTTAAAGACTTATTAGGCGCTCAACTAAAATTTTTACTGAGTGTCGCCATTGACGAATATTAAGAGAATCGGTGGTAAGATATTGGTTGACGAGGGCTTCAAGTTTCTACTTGGGGTGAATTACTGGCCAAGGAAACTGAATATAAGAATGTGGAGAGATTGGGATGATAGCGCTATTAGAGAGGATCTAAATCTGATGAAGAATATCGGTATTAGAGCTGTAAGGTTCTTTATAAAGAATGAGGACTTCGCTGATGAGAATGCAAACGTATTTCCACATGCTTTAGAGAAGCTAGGAAGATTCCTAGATCTACTAAGAGAACATAATATAATGGGCTTTGCCACCCTCATTGTAGGGCATATGAGTGGGAAGAACTGGGAGATTCCATGGCTTAGGCCAGAGGAGATATACACTTCACATGGTATTGAAAGAACCATGAGGTTTATAGAAACAATTGTCACGCGCTTCTCAGCCCATCCAGCTATAGCTGGGTGGATATTGAGTAATGAGCTTAGCCTTGTTAGGAGGGCTGAGAAGAGGGAAGAGGCCCTAGCACTTCTGAGACTCTATTCAAAAATAGTTTCTAGTATAGCGAGGAGCGCACTAGTTTCATCCGGGGACCTTGTTGATAGCTATATGCAGGAACCACCTAATGTAAGCTCGCTAGTTGACTATATCGGGCTTCACCTATATCTAC
>JAVVGG010000102.1:0-6128 GCA_032249275.1 Desulfurococcales archaeon | reverse complement strand
AGATCTGCGGCAGCCTTGCTAGCCCTGATCATAAGTGTGTTTGGCGATATATAGGTGCTCCTCCTAACAACGATCCTCGTTGAGTCGCTCAGCTCTAGCCTGGGATCCCCCCATCCTATTGAATAGTCCCATAGATCTCCAGTTGATACTATAACAACGACGGGCCATCCCCTTTTAATACCCATCCTAAGCCCTGGATCTAGATCTCTGAGCGCTTTGTCAGCTGAGACGGCTATGATGCAATCCCCTCTAGGGGTTAGATAATCCTCCCTAGTCACCTCAAAAGTGGTTCTATGCGTAGCCCTCACATTGCTGTGGCCCTTGGCATGGATTATATCTATATATGCATCCCTGCGAATCTTCATATCTTAGTCTCCGAGCCTCCCAACCCCTTTAGGATTTCTCTAACCTTTTTGCTCCATGGAGCGATATCCGATGATATGAAGATAGTGTCTGCACCTCTATCTTTCACATGTTTTATAAAGCCCCATATCTCTCTGGCAAGCCTGCCAAGCTCCTCCTCTTCATACTCGCTGGGGGCTTCATGCTGTGAGAATGGATATGTATCTTCCAGATCCTCTGGCACTAAACCTATATATGGTGTGTAGAAAACCACATATACATCCACCAAATCTCTCTCCATACTCAGCATCTCTATAGCCTCTGCATATGCTCTCGATGATGAGAAGGGCTTCGAAGAGCTGTCACCCGGTATTAATATGAATACCCTGCCTGGCCTCGCCTCTCTATTTATTAGATATTCTAGGTATTTTTCAAGCTTCCTTCTAGTCCTTATGATCTGGGGCTTAGCCATAGATCTAGATCCATAGATGAATAGCCCCCTCCTACCCTTGGAATACGGTGTGTACAGTTCGACTTGCTCAGCATATCTCTCAAGCCTTCTCATAGCATCCACTAGAGAACTGTGGGAGTGGGATCTCTCCACAAGGAGATCCCATAGCCTCCCCTCCCTTATATATGTCTTCACCCTCTTGACCTCCCTATCGATTGCATAGAGGTTATGCATAGCCAGCATCCTTATCCTCTCTCTCTGGGGCATCTCAACGAGATCCTTGGGGGTGTATTTAGAGCATATGGGGCAGTTGCATGGAAAAACCTCTAGCTCCTCAAGCCTCTCAGTGCCATATTCTGTGATATATCTATTATCCTTTGCATATAATATATAGCTGGCTGAGTCAAACATGTCAACCCCAAGTGCTATTGCGAATGGTATGAACATCGGATGCCCGGCTCCGAAGAGATGGGTTGGCATGCTGGGATCTAGCTCCTCCTTAGCTGTTATAACCATTTCAATAACCTTGGAATATCTATAGCTTTGAAGGAATGTCACAGGACTCCCGATCCCGTAGATCGAGTATCCACATATCTGAGAAGCCTCTCTAGCAGATCTCCTTACAAGATCTATGTAGCCCCCGCCCTGTATTGGGAGCACCCATAAGGTTTTAGAATTAGAGACTATGTCTAGAACCTCTCGAGCCCTTTTAAGTGTTTCCTCAACGCTATAGAGGGCTTCCTCATAGCTGCTATCCTCTCTCGTAGGTATATCGAGGATCACAGCTATATCGCTTCCAATCCTCTCTTGATACTCAACTATCTCCCTATTCCCAACATCAACTCTCCCGTAGACCATATGTTGATACGCGCCCGAATCAGTCATTATAACACCTGAAAACCCTATGAGGTTTCTAAGCCCTTTTTCAAACGCCTCATCTCCGAATCTCTTTTTTATGAAATAGGCATTGGTTATTATGGCTTCGAAGCCCATGTTCTCTATATCTTTGGGGGATAAGACGGGGTTTTCGCCCAGCTGTTCATATGGATCTATAACAGGTAAAAAAACAGGTGTTTCTATCTTCCCTGCCTTCGTCTCTAGAACCCCTATCCTGCCCATGAGATCCTTATCCTTGATCTGGAAGTTGTCAGGCATCTCAGCCCCTCTTGGTTTTCTTGCTCTCCATATACTCTTGCCACAGATCATAGATCTTGTTGGCTAGGGCACCAGAGCCTTCCACACCATTCTCAGAAACCCTATATCTGTCTAAGATCACAACTAAACCAGTCTCCTTATAGACCTTAACATTAGCTGGGTTTATGTTTAGCCTCTGAACAACTATATTGAAGAACTCCTCGGGATCGAACATCGGTGTCTCCTCAACAATTATCTCAGAGATCCTCGAACCGTTTATAACTACTCTGAAAAACCTCTTACCCTCTGAATCAGCGTCTCCAAGCACAATATTCATGCTAGGCTGATCTATGCCAAGGAGAATACCCCTATAGATCTTCCCGTCCACAAGCCTTACATATACCCTCTTATCAACAAGGCTGCTGACCTCGCTATGGAACCTCCTCAGGGTTGCCGGCGCGCTCACAGACTCATCACCTCTATAGATTTTTATAAAGAGGATATTATTATAGGAATATGAGATCTACTAAACCCCCTGCCCTAGGATTCTGATGCTTTCAGCTATGAGGCCCAGCCATAGATACAGATCTTTTATAGGGTTGAGAAAAGAGCTTAAGATATAAGCCTTAGAACATGGTATAGAATGAAGCTGCAGGCTTAACAACATAGGCAAGCCTCGTCCTTTAGGATGGGGTATGTATGTGTTTTTAAGCTTTCTAGGTAGACATCTATGGCGTGATGAGGTTATTTCTTTGATGGTTTGGGGGTTAATGTCTCGGCTGGGCACCCCGTTAGCGTGCCCCGATGTCCCTAGGGGGGAGACCCCGAAGAGTACCCCCAACCCAACGATCTTGGGGATAGAAGCGTTAAACCCCCACCAGAGGGCTAACACCCGAGACCCCAGCATAGAAAACCCCTGGAGAGGGGAGGGGTCATGCATAGCCAGAGGCACAGGAGAGTAGCTGGCGAGCTCAGGAAAAGGGTTAAGGTTCTATCAATAGCTGATAGCAGGATACCGAGGGTGAAGATCATAGAACTGGGTGGGAATGGACTGAAAGTATCTATGGACTTACATTCAGAGCTCTTAGTATTCGGTGAGGGTGAGGAGCTTGAAATGATTATCTCGAAGAACATTCCAGCGTATAAGGAAGGCAGGGACTTCTGTGCAAGAGGCGTCGTAGTTAGCATTAGGGGTGGGGAGAGGGTTGAGAAGGTTATTATCAGTCTCTGGGGATATCTTGTGATACTAAATCTTGAAGATCCATCGCTTCTCGAAGGCTTCGAGCTACAGCCCACAGATCAGATATATTATTGCCTCATAAAGCAGAGCTAGGTTTGAGCCCTAGCCTCTACATAGTTCTGATCTTTCTTCTTACTAGCAAGGATCTTCCTTACCTCGCCTATAACCCTCCTTACCTCCACCTCAAGCTCTTCATAGTGGTGCTTCTTTAGGTGATCCTCTGGAAACATATTGATCAACCTCTTACCGCATATGAGGCACTGCTCAGGTCTCTTATCCCTATCGATCCTAGAAGGCACTGTTGAGAGTATAATGGGGGTGGCGGTTGCTATTAGAAATTCAGCGAGCTTTCTATCACCAGCCTTTTCATTGATCCTCTGGACAAATCCTCTCAACTGGTGCTTAGAAATGCCATATCTGTCATCTGCAAGCGAGGGCGGTAGAGACCCTCCTAAATACTCTAACAAAGCCTCCAAAACCTCAGCCCTTCCAGCCATCTTTTTGAGAACGAGATACTCTAACACCTCTATAGCAGGTGATGTATGACTCTTATCCATGCCTCTACCTGATAAAAAACTAGTTCTTATAATGTGTATATAAGTTTTCGCCTATATAAATGCTTGCAAATGTATTACCATGGGCCTCCTAGATCTCCCATATAGATCGATTTAATGGTTAGACAAAAGCCTATATAGCCTAACAGCGTGATAAGCAAGGGAACACTTATATATATCCTCGTATAAGATGTCTTCGGAATTCCTGGGCAGAGGTTGATCGTTATGACAATAATAATAAAGAAGATAGACTCCGAGAGCTTCGAACTAGACATAAAGATACCGAGGGTCGTGTCAATAAAGATAGATCAGAAGAAGCTGAGACAGATAGATGATCTAATGAGAAAAACAGGGTATAAAAATAGGAGCGATCTAATAAGGGATGCCATAGATATATACCTCAAGATCCTAGAGCATGCTGTTAGTCGGAGCACCCTAGACAAGGATCAAGGATCCACAGGAATCGAGGCTATAAAAGAAAAGATACTCTCTATGCTGGCAAAGCAATAAACAATCAGAAATCGAGTATCTTTTTAAATAAGCATCCTCCTAATATCTTATCTACTAGCTAATGATTCGAGCTCAGCTGTTCTAATAAGATCCTCAAATATCTCCCTCCTCCTAATCAGCTTAACACTACATCCGCTAATAAGCACCTCCGCAGGCCTCGGCCTTAGATTGTAGTTCGAGCTCATAGAATATCCATATGCCCCCACATCGAGTATTGCTAGGATCTCGCCCTCCTCGATTCTCGGTAGGTGTCTATCCCTAGCTAGGATATCACCACTCTCACAGATATTTCCAACCACATCGGCAATAACCTCTCTAGGCCTATTAGAACCCCTAGCAGGAATTATTTCGTGGTATGCATCGTATAGAGCAGGTCTTATGAGGTGGTTCATACCAGTATCAACGCCTATGAATAGCTTTTTCTCCCCTGCGTGCTCGATCTCTTTAACATCTATTACCCTCGTTAGCAGGACTCCCGCATTCCCAACTATATATCTTCCAGGCTCTATTCTAAGCTTCACTTCCCAATATCTTCTAGTGAATTCTTCGAGGAGCTCAGAAACCTTGAATCCCAGAAGATCTATGTCCATCTCCTTATCACCAGGTCTATATGGTATCCCTAGACCCCCTCCTATATCTATGAATTCTATACCGCCCAATCTGGTGGCGATGTTTAGGAGGATTTCTAGCCCTTTTAGATATAGCTCTACATCGTAGATGCCCGAACCTATGTGCATGTGGAGCCCGGCTATTTTTAACCCATATTTCCTAGATGTCTCGATCGCCTTTTCGATCTGGGAGGGATATATGCCAAACTTAGTGATCCCACCTGTTATGGTGTACCTATGATGACCTCTACCAAAGCCAGGGTTGATCCTTATCGATACCTTGGTTTCGGGGAAGAGTCTCCCGTACCTCTCAAGCTGTGATAGAGAGTCTATATTGATCATCACGCCAAGTTCTCCTC
This sequence comes from Desulfurococcales archaeon, assembly GCA_032249275.1. Lineage (GTDB taxonomy): Archaea > Thermoproteota > Thermoprotei_A > Sulfolobales > AG1 > AG1. The sequence continues at coordinate 930 of JAVVGG010000102.1, read as the reverse complement.
TAATAAAGAGCATCTCCTCATCAGAGACGTTAACACCGGTAAACAGGATCTTATCCTTTGGAAACCCCAGCTTAATGCCTAAAAGCACCTCTAGAGGGGATACCGCGTCTAGACCACTCCCCAGATCCCTGAGGATCGAGAGGATCCATGGGTTGCTGTTAGCCTTGCATGAATAGAGGATCTCCAGCCATTTATATCGAAAAGCCCTTAAAAGCCTTGAATAATTATATCTGATCAACTCCTCATCATAGACATAGAGAGGAGTTCCAAAACGCTTTGCAAGATCCTCGGCCTCAAAACATCCAATATAGAGAGAGTCTCCCACCACTTCAATCACTGATATCTCCGCGAAAATATTGTTTTCATTGTGAAAAGGTTTTTCCCCAAGATAGCAAAGGATGTCATAGAAGAACCCATGTCATAATATAAATTACACAATAATTACCTCTCCCTATTATTTTGCGCTCCATATTAGTTAGTTCGTAGCATAAATGAATATCCAGGATATGGGTTCCCGCTTGTCCTCCCACGTTTACCAGCTGTCCCATTGAGAAAAGGTGTGTGAGCTGGGGCTATTCTGAATCAGTAGGGGCTAAATATATTATGTGTTGGTGTGAAACCCTCCCGAGACTATTAAGTCGAGGCAGTAGAGCTTGATATCAAGCCTTGTGAAACCTAGATCCTGTATAACAGGGATATTGAGCTTTATATAATGTTGCGAGACATTTAAATACTTATAATATGCGCTCTTATCCTTGGTTAGGATGCAGATACAACGGTGGAGACTCCATTGCTTTTAACGTTTGTGGCATTCTAGATGATGGATATACGGAGGTTGTTTTTCGGTAGAGGGGTGTGGCTAGAGATTGGATAACATTACATTCTATCTCGTCGGAGTGTCCGTAGGTATATTGTTTGGGGCTCACGATG
>JAVVGG010000101.1:0-6138 GCA_032249275.1 Desulfurococcales archaeon | reverse complement strand
AGTGTTTCGAGGGCTCTGATGTTTGATTCGAAGTATTTTCTTATCGGCTCTAGTATCTTTATTAGTTCCCTTGCGACAGCGTTTTTAAGGTCTAGTGGGTGTAGCTGTCCCTGGGAGTATAGCTTTTCTAGCTCCTCGAGGGTTACCTCTATAGTGCCTCCATGCTCAGGTTTTCTCTCTATGGTTATTGTGCCCCCTTTCCTTAGGATTATATATCTTGCTATCCCTATTATAGGGTTCATCTCGATCTCCCTTGGGGGGCAGTAAGCCTTTCTAATTTTGCCTGTTATCTCCTCGGGGGAGTCGTATACGAATATGGCTCCCTCCGGCTTCGACTTGCTCATCTTAACCTGCGACATTATATCGTCTCTCTCCCCAGACGCCTCCATCCTCTCAGGTCCTGAGAGGGATGGGAGTAGTGGTGTGTGTATCGCTACTATCTTTTTTCTCCTAAGCTTTTCAGCAGCCTCTCTAGCCAGCATGTGGGCTTTCCTCTGATCTATTCCTCCGAGGGCCAGATCTAGATCCATGTAGAATATATCTGTAACCTGCATCAAAGGGTAAATCAGCTTGGAGAAGTCCGATTCAGATTCGTCAGCTCTCCTACCCATTATGGTGAGAGCCCTTTTAACCCTTGCGAGGGAAAAGCTCTTCGCAACCCTTAGGAGGAGACTCCAGTACTCACTATCAGAGACAAGATCTTCTGCATATACAAGCTCATACGAAGACCTGCTTATACCTATCGCCTCTAGAACGTCTGCAACGTGCTGCGAAGCCCTTCTAATAAGATCCATGTCGCCTCCAAACTTATCGTTAACCCATGCATGCCATGTTGCTGCTAGAAGCTTCATCCTAAAGCCAGCCTCTATGAGTTCCCCAAATTTATATGCCCATATAAGCCAGCCTATATGGAATAACCCTGAGGGTTCAAACCCCAGATAGCCCTTGCCATCACCAGTCTCTATAAGGGTTCTAAGCTCCTCAACAGTTACAACCTCCTCAACACCCCTCATGGCTAGTGCAAGCCTTGACTCTATATCCATATCCCAGCCCCTATAATCCTCATCCTAAACATGTTAATTAACCCTATACAGCCTAGATCCATTTATAGCTAAAAATATATTATTTTGAGAAATTTTTATGGTTTAAGGGGTGACTAAGATAGCTGGGGCGAGGATATATCTATTGCTAGTCTCTGCATTAATACTGCTAATAGCTCCCCAAAGCCTTGCCCAGGCCATAGAGGTTATAGAGTATAGGGATCCGAGGAGCTTCACATCATACTGGTCCTTCGAACCATTCAAACCTCTACCGCCTAGAGACGTCTCACCGGTTGTGGTGCCTATAGCTACTAACATGTCGTTCGAGAACACGGGTTTCACGCCAAAGAGCGTTGTGGTGAATATACCGCCTGGAAGCTATAGCATGGCTATACTTAATGTGAGCATGGCGGTTACTGGGAGGCAGTTCGACAGGATCTTCTGGATCTTTGCCAATGGAATCCCAATATATTGGGGATCTACTGTGCAGAGGCTTAACTCAACAGCCGAGGCAGATGTAACCCTATTTCTAAACCTATTCAAGGGCCCTGTTAACTTCAGCATAGTTCTGACAAACTTCCTAGCACCATCCATAGGGATCACAGGTGTGTTCCTAGTCAACATAACCCTCTACCTATACCCAGGCACCCCGCCAAGCTGGGTTCCAGATAGATATATGCCTATATTTATGGATGCTAACGGCAACTCCATAGATGAGTTCACGCCGGGGAGAACAACTATAAATTCTAGCATATCGATCCCGGAGAATACATATAGGGCTGCGATATATCTCCTCACAAAGCCTGGCAGGCTTGACGAGGGGTTCTACACAAATATACCCTCGGTAAGGGATATACTCCTATACTATAACAACTATTTAGCAGGGATCTTCCATGTATTTCCAACAATATACACAGGGGGGTTCTTCCCACTATATTGGAGGCCTTTGGCCTCTATCAACACCCACTATGCTAAGAGCCCGCAGATAGTGGATCTAACCCCCCTGCTAGCCCTTGGGAGAAGTGGGAATATAAGCTTAAAGGTGGTTGGGATGGATGAGGCCTCTGAGAGATATAATAGCACTCACTTCAGCATAATAGCTGGTGGGGCCCTCCTAGCATGGACAGATCCTTCGAAAGCCGTGTTAGGAGGCTCCCTCTCTAAGAGCTACGCCTCCTACTCAAGATCACCGTCGATAACAGATATAGGGGTCTACGAGGTCTCCAGCTATTTTGAAAGAACATACTATAGAATACAATATGAGGCCCTTCTAAACACAGCTAGAGGGGTTATAAATGCTTCAACATATTCAGAGGGCTATACAATAGCGAGCATATATATGTCACCCAGCATATTGATATCAACCCTTGTCCAGAACTTCACAAACAGGGCATGGGGGTCAGGGGCTGTTGAATACTCAATGGACTCTAGGGGAGACTATATTATAAGGGTTACAAATAAATTTACATTTACACCAACCTCTGATCCCACTAAGATACCCTATGACGCAACATTGGATGAGGATGATGAGATAGATGTGTGGCTTGTGAGGAGCTATAGCAATAGACATGGATCTGACTGGTACTCTGAGAGCATGTATGAAAGGGCATATGTCGTCGGGGGATTCTCTGTTAACTTAACGGTGATAGACCCCTATGGGGGTGCTGTGATCACAGCCCTTACAAGGGCTAACTCAACTACTACTAAGAGCCTAGCAGCTCTGATCCTATATAGTGGCAAGGGCTATACAGAGGAGTTTAAAATAGTAACACAGGCAGATCTCTCTAGACCATTTGGATTCTTCAGGGAATTCTATATAAGGTATTTCAGGATATAGCTTTTTTAGACACCTCTATATATAGATATTGATGAAGCTGAATCTCTGGAGCATACACCCAAGATATCTATATGATAAGGCCCTCATGGGCCTATGGAGAACAGCACTTATAGCCAGGGATATAATTGAGGGTAAGGCGAAGGAATATAGAATCAAACCCCAACTATATAGATTTATAAACCATCCAGACCCTGTGAGGGCGATAAATACATATCTATATTATATATGGTTGGAGGGCAAGGAGAGGGGCTATAAATTTGTCGAAGATAGGGAGCTAAGGTGGAAGTACATAGATCGAGAGGGAAGGGTTAAAGTGCCGATAACAGATGGTCAGCTAGCATTCGAGGTGTGGAACTACCTCAGAAACGTCGTAATTAAAAAGCCCTCTTGGCTTCCCGCATTCCGCTATGTAGAGTGCTTCGAGCCAAACCCAGTCTTCCAGGTATATCCAGGACCACCTGATCCATGGATAAGCATATCCCCAGACGCTATAAACCGTATGACCAAATACTTCGAGTTTTCATGGCTCAAAATACCTATAAGGATCTGTGGGAACATATGGGATAGCCAGGAGCCCTAGAAATAAGTCTAGAGATATAGATATAGTTGGTGGGGGCTATGAGGATATATAGAGTAGGGGGTATAGAGATCCACCTTGTGAAGGGCGATATAACAGAGCTCGAGGCAGACGCCATTGTTAACGCTGCAAACCCATATCTGGAGCACGGTGGCGGGGTTGCCCTTGCCATCGTTAGGAAGGGGGGTGAGGTTATTCAGGAGGAGAGCAGGAGATATGTTGAGAAGCACGGCCCCGTACCAGTTGGTGGTGTTGCAGTCACTACTGCAGGGAGACTTAAAGCTAAATATGTCATTCATGCTGTGGGCCCCAGATATGGAGAGCCCGATGGGGATGCCAAGCTGGCTTCAGCTGTAAGGGCTTCTCTTGAGAAGGCTGAGGAGCTGGGGTTGAGATCCATAGCCCTCCCAGCTATATCAACGGGCGTCTATGGGTATCCATATAGAAGGGCTGCAGAGATCATGGCAGATGTTCTTAAGAACCATAGATATAGATCGCTATCCAAGGTGATTATATGTCTCTATGGGGATGAGGCCTACAGAGTCTTCGAGGATGTCTTCGACTCTGTTTTAGGCTGTAAAGGCCTCTAAGCATAGATGATCTAGGAGAATATATGGATAATGATGGATCCTATCAACATCAGCAGGCTCATAAGGATATCCCGCCCAGTACCTCTAGTTGGGCATATAGCGTTTGGTATAATCGATAGGGGCACTAACCTACTGCAGGTTAGACCCTATAGCGCTTGCCACCTCTCATGCATATTCTGCTCAGTAGATGCTGGGCCTAGCACGAGGACAAGGATTTCTGAATATATTGTTGATGTTGACTATCTATTAGAGTGGGTTGGATATGTTGCCTCCCATAAGATATCGAGTAAGATCCATATATTGATAGATGGAGTTGGCGAGCCCCTTCTACATCCACACATAGTAGATCTCGTTGCTGGTCTCAGAGATATGGATAGGGTTGGAGAGATAGCTGCTGAGACCCACGGGGCGATCCTCAGCGAGGACCTTATAAGAAGGCTTAGCGATGCAGGGCTCACAAGACTTAACATATCAATAGACAGCCTAGACCCGGACAAGGCCTCGATGCTGGCTGGGGCGAGGTGGTATAGTGTTGAAAGGGTAGCCGAGATGGCTGTCTATGCAAACTCCCTCGGCATAGACGTTATGATAACTCCCGTATGGCTCCCAGGAGTCAATGATAGGGATATCGAGGAAATCGTGCTGTGGGCTAAGAGGAATATTAGGAATAGATACTCACCTCTGCTGGGGATCCAGAAGTATGTTGCCCATAAAAGGGGTAGGAAGCCCCAAGGAGTTAGAGAGCCTAGCTGGGATGAGTTCTACTCTTTCCTAGAGACTCTGGAGAGGAGGATCGGGGTGAGGCTTAGGATCTCTTTGGAGGACTTCGGTGTAAGACCTGATAGGAGTCTTCCAAAGCCTATGGAGGTTGGAGATAAAGTTATAGCTAAGATCCACTCGAGGGGGTGGCTCAGAGGCGAGTATCTAGGCTATTCAAAGGGAAGAGCTATGACTATAATACACAGCGGCGATCTAGAGGAGGGCGACGAGATCCTAGTAAGAGTTATACATAATAAGGATAATATCTATCTAGCGAGGCCAACTACGTAGGTGTCTAGAATGGCTAGATGTACTACTAGAAGTGTTTCGAGAATACATATAACCCTTATAGACCTCCTCGGAAGCCTTGGCAGAGTAGATGGAGGAGCTGGGATAGCACTTGAAAAGCCATACCACCTAGTCTCTGCAGAGGTCTCTGAAGGAATCCCTGGGATAGAGGTTAACGGGGATAGAGGGGGTGTTGCAGAGAGATGTGCTAGGAAGGTTCTGGAAGCGCTATGCAGATCATGTGGAGCCAGGGTTGAGGTGAGAGAGAGCTATGATCTCCACATAGGGCTTGGAGGTGTTACACAGCTATGCCTAGCCACGGCGAGATCTATATCCCTCTCCCTAGGACTCGATATAGATTCAATAGAACTAGCTAGAATAGCTGGTAGGGGAGGCACATCAGGAATAGGGATCCACGCATTTAGATCAGGCGGCTTCCTAGTTGATGGTGGGCATAGATATCCCTCTGAGAAGAGCTATATAGCACCCTCAGACTATGTAAAAGCCCCTCCCCCACCCCTGATTTCCAGGCTCGAGATTCCGAGTGATTGGGGGTTTATACTTGTTATACCTAAAACCTCCAAGAGGATCTATGGTGAGCTTGAGAGAAAGATCTTTACAGAAGCATCTTCTATACCGGTTGAAGAAGTCTGGAGAGTCTCGCATATAGCTCTGATGGGTCTCATGCCCTCCGTAGCTGTTGGAGATATAGAGCTATTTAGAAGATCTATATCTATGATCCAGGATCTAGGGTTCAAGAAAATCGAGTGGAGATATCAAGGCAAGGAGGTATGGGTTATAAGGAGGAAACTAGAGGAGCTAGGGATCGGTTTTGGCCTCAGCAGCATGGGACCAACAATATATATTCCCTGTAAGGGGCGAGAGTGCTTAGATATAGGGGAGAGTGTTAAAAGGGTTATAAACAGTGACACGATAACCATAGCATCCCAGGGGAGGAATAAAGGTGCGGATAGCTTCTGCGACTAGACAGGCTATGACACCCTCCCCGCCCTTAAGGGGCGGGGTTTCTATGCTGGGGTCTCGGGT
>JAVVGG010000100.1:0-6228 GCA_032249275.1 Desulfurococcales archaeon | reverse complement strand
TTGTCATATGTGTTGTAGTAAATTCAGCTAAGATGCTTGGCATGACAACCCTGAAGAGGCTAAGAAGGAGCTGAGACACCCTAGGTTCACTGGTAAGACACCAAACACGCTGATAGGCAGCAGATCCTTGGTAAAGGCTCCGAAAGTGGGTATCAGACCTGAGGTAGAGATAGCAGTTATTATATAAAAGAATATAAAGGGGGTTCCAACATAGAAGCAGACATATTCTGGGATATACAGTTTTTAACGACATAACCGCTCCTGCACTTGCTAAGGAGGATGCGTATTATGCATATAGAAGAGATCCTTTGACAGGTGATGTGAAGAAGGAATATGTGCGGGGGAGCTCCTTTCATCAGAAAAAACATAGATACAACCCCATAGACCCATATGGGTAGTAACGCCAGGAGAGTTCGGCGAATCTAGAGGAAAGGAGATGATATCTTTATTTGATGGTGAGGTAGTGCAGAAAGGGACTAGCAGTGAACTTCTATTTGACGATAGAGAAGTAATAAAATATCTAGCAAGTATAATGCATGTATAATGACAGTAGAGCCTGGAACTATAATAAGTATCGGCAACATAGGTTATATATATCAACAAAAGACCGAAGCTAATATGTGCTTCCCAATAGAGAGGGCATCCTAGAAGCGGAAGTAAGGGGGATAGGAAGGCTAATTAACAGAGTTATATTTTGAGAGCCTTCTCTAAGCGAAAGAGTCTAAGATACTATAGAAATTTATTTAAAACTAGAATCTGCTCTCAAGGAGTAGTTGGGCATCTTATTCCACAGGTATTAAGGGATCTATGCTTTTCTATAGCGGATTTCATTAATTAGGTTTAGGAGAATAAAGGGGATGGTGTTGCATTGATAGAAATAGTCGCCGCAATCTCCCTCATAGCCTCTGCCTCTATACAGGCCCTACATATATTTTATTCACTTGGGTATAACAGATATAGTTTTTTATTTTATACCAAACACAGATATGGTTCAGATGATATCCTCGGTTTTGCCCCATATATAACTATTGCTATACCAGTAAAGAACGAGGATCCATATATTCTTAGACAGACTTTAGAATCATGTTTAAAGATAGAATGGCCTAGAGATAGGATCGAGATCCTAGTGATCTCAGATGATCCCATGGAGAGGAGAGAGGAGATTAGAAAAGCTGTAGAGGATCTGCAGAGTTATGGTAATAATGTAAAGCTGATTTTTCGAGATAAACCAGGTAATGGAAGGGTGGGGGCTCTAAACCTGGCTGTTAGGAAGGCCAGAGGCGATATACTTCTCCTCCTAGATGTAGATACTAAGCCCTCACCAGGCATAGCCAGAAAAGCAGTAGAGATGATCAGTGGTGGATGTGATGTTGTGGTTTTTAGATGGAGAGGCTACTATACATTCGACACAAGACTTGCTAGAGCCCTCTCAACCGCTATGGAATTCATAGTGGGTTCTCTCTATAGAGGAAGAGCTGGTATCGGATGTCATCTAGTCCCCCTAGGTAGTGGTACGGCTTATAGAAGAAACACGATCATAGAGGTAGGCAGTTGGGACAGCGGTATAGTGCAGGATGACTATTGGATGGGGATAAAGCTATTCGAAAAAGGGCTGAGGATCTGCTACTGTGATGATGAATATGTAGAGGTTCTTGTAACCTCTACATATAGAGCCTTTAAGATCCAGCAATGTAGATGGAGCTTCGGAGCTGTGCAAGCAATTAGAAAGGGTATGGGAAAGATCATATCTTCAAGAGCCCCCTTCTGGAAGAAGATAGAGCTAGTTATATATGGGCTTCAATACACTCCTACAATAGCGATAGCAATTTCAACTTATATCTACCCGACCCTTTTGATATTTCATAAAGGAATCGATCCTCTTGAGGGTATATTATATATATTCATCTCGTGGCTTGCTATATCGATTATATATATTATAAGGTATATACAGATTGCTATGAAGAGACAAGATCTTCATCTCATAGAAGCGATTAAGAGACTGGGAACGTCTTCTGCAGCTACATCATCGCTATCCTTCCACATAGCTATTAATCAAATCCAGGGTATGCTGCTCGATAAATATAGATATACCATAACACCCAAAGGCTCGAAAGAGAGACTATATAATGAGATTGGGCTATCAGAGACGCCTGAGATCTTATCTATAGTAGCCCTCACCATAGGTATCGTTATATCGATTATCAGAAGCTATATTTTATCAACTATATGGCTATTACTTCTCCTATCAGGATATATATATACATTGCTAATAATTGCTAGAGGAAAATAGATATTCTACAAACACCACTTCAAACCTAGCATTAAATCTATAAATATCTAGCTATACCTCAATAGATCTTCTGACCTCCTTCCAACCCTAAAGGGCGAGACTTTTCAGTTATAAGAATATCGCTACTATCGAGGAAAAGCTACTTTGTTAGTAAATAGATAGATAATAGACCCTTATTATAGATATATTAATAGGCGTAGAAGTGAAGTATTATTAGCTGTGATGATGGGTGCAAAAGTTGATTGATGATATACGCGCTCTTCTCTGAGCATATATAGTCTATTTATTATTAATAGTATTATTAAACCCCTTTCTTACTTCTACTCTAGTCTTCTCCTATTCTAGAGAGGGGATTTGTGTTTCATCGAGCTTGATATATTTTAACATCAAGCCCTCCTACCTTGGCTTCAAAGCCCTCAGGAACCCTTTTCATCGGAATCCATATCACAGGGCTCCACCCGCTCTGGGCGACCTAACCCACAGCTCCACCTTCATCGATTCCTCTGTTCATAGCTGTGGGGAAACCCCGCATCCTGGGTTTCTCTCTTCTTTCGGTATATCCGTGTAAGCCCTGGGTTGGGTCTCCACCCACATTGCAGGGCTTCACGATGAACATGCTACTAAACCTTAATAAATCAATTATGAAGCCTGAAATAGTTCATAAAAGCGAGATTTTCGGCCGTAAATCCGTTCTCTATAATAGGTTCTAAAATAGGTTCTTCAAAGCTTTTCATGCGACTGTAACGAGGTTTTTAACCATCATATTTTAATTATACTCTATCCATCCGTATACATCTAAAAAGAATTTAATTCTACTTTCTCATCTTCTCAGTAGCCCTAGATATACGCTTGCTTCAGCATTCAATATCGTATTGCCCGCAGCACCCCTTATAGTGTTATGTCCTAGTGCTACAAGTTTCACTATATATTTTCCACCCTTTTCTGATATCCTAACCCTTCCCACAGATATCGACATGCCGCCCTCTATATCTCTATCTAGCCTAGTCTGTGGTCTATCGACTGCTCTATGAAGAACTATGGGTTTTCTGGGCGCTGTGGGAAGCTTAGCCTCTTGGGGAAGCGATCTGAAGGATTCGTATGTTTTTAGAAGCTCTTCAAGATCGGGCTTTCTATCATAGTGCGTATGGATCACAACCATATGTCCATCACTCACAGGAACTCTCGTGGTGGTCGCTTCAATATATAGTAGTGGGTTGGGCTCTATGGTATCTCCAGAGATTCTCCCAAAGATCTTTTTCGGCTCTTCGGATAACTTTTCCTCTTCATTTTTAATATATGGTATAACGTTATCTTGTATAGCCATTGAGGGGAGACCCGTATATCCTGCTCCTGATATCGCTTGGAGAGAAACTACATCTATATGCTGGGGAAGCCCTAATAGATCTATCATGGGTTTAAGCCCCATTGAGAGGATTGTCGATGTGCAGTTAGGGGTTTTCACAAGGATCCCACTATCGATTCCTTTCCTAGCCCTTATGATTTCTAGGTGGAGCATATTGATCTCTGGTATTACTAAAGGAACCCTGGGGTCAAGCCTCATAGGACTTGAATCAGAGAACACGGCATAGCCTCTAGAAATAAACCTCGGCTCCAATTCCCTCGAAACCTCTGTCGGTAGTGCTGAGAACACTATGTCGATACCTCTGAACTCCTCAGGATCTGGTTTCGAGAGTTTTATCTCAGATACTTCGACAGGGATCTCACCCCCTATTACCCATGAAACAGCGTCCACATATTTCATGCCAGCCTTCTGAGGAGAAGCGCTTAGAGCCACTAGATTAAACCAGGGATGCTTACTTAGGATCTTAACGTATCTCTGCCCAACCATCCCGGTAGCTCCGAGGACTGCTACATCGTATTTCATATCCCAAACACCTCTCTATGTACTTCTCTTACAAGTATATGGGGATCTGTCTTAGAATATATTATAGCCTCTAGATCATCGTAAAAGTTTATTCTACAATCTATGCTAAACTTAGAAGCCACCTTCGATATAAGCTCTCCAGAGCCCCAACCAATTATTGACGCTCCTTCCTCAAATGGTGTTATAACCTTTATACCCGGCTTACTACATGTCCTACAGATTTTTGTTCCCCGCATAAATAGATCTAGTACCATGATCACGCCATCATAATCACCAATATATTCAAAGGTCTTTCTATTCAGCCCTTTAACCCTATACTTCGAGGCCCTCCCACCCTCGGCAAAATCCATCATATCTACAGTTCTAGCATTAGGCACGATCTTGGGATCAGCTGTCATAATGCCAGGGGTCTCTGTGAATAGGTATAGCCTTGACGTCTTAAGAGCCCTTGCTACAAGAACTGCAGTCAGATCTGAGCTCCCCCTACCCATAGTAGTTATATCTCCTTCTTGTGTAACACCTATAAATCCAGGAATCACCGGTATATATCCGCTAACTACTATCTTAGATATCGAAGCACCTATATTATCTAGGGAAACATCGACTATCGGCGATGCATCCCCGAATCTATTGTTTGTTATCAAGCCTATCTCCCATGGCCATGCAACATAAGCTCTATACCCCATACTATTAATCATCTCAGCAAATAGCTGTGCTGAGAACCTCTCGCCTATCGATAGAACTCTATCTCTCGCCCTAGGATCCTCGCTACATCTATCGCCATACTTAATCAGCTCTCTTTCTAATGATAATGTGTATTCTTTTACTCTATCAAGCCCTAATGATTCTACAAAGTTTCTATGTATCTCTACCACCTTATCTATTGAAAATCTATCACCATTACATAGTGATACCAATAGATCTGTTATACCTTTTACAGCAGATACGACGATTATAGGGGTAGTATTTGCTAATATATTTTTATCCAACATCCTTAGAACTATATCTATATCCTGCGGCTTCTTTATCAGAGACCCTCCTACCTTAACGACAACCTCTTGTTTTAAGCCCACCTCTAATTTTGCCCACACCTCCCACCCCCATCGTTTAGCTTTATTAATATTGAAATTATCACGCTTATAAGCTTTAATAAATGATATATAAGCCAGATCATCGAGTCAACATAGAATAACTTTATCTGTTTATAAGCGAGCCCTCTCTACTAGCTACCACCTTAATGCTTTATGAAAAAGACATGGGTTAAAAAGCTAGTATTAAGATAAGGGATAGGTTAAAAGATATATCCTAGGTAATTTAGATGTTAGCTAGGCTGATTAGCAGTGACCAGCCATGTCCTGCCTGAGGGCAGACCATACGTAATAGTTTTTGTCACAGCTACGATTGATGGGAAAATAGCCTCTAGAACTAGGTTTAGTAGTCTTAGCTGTCCAGAAGATCTTAGAAGGCTCCATATGGCTAGAAAAGAAGCAGGGGCTGTAATGATTGGAGCTAATACAGCAAATATAGATGATCCCTCTCTTAGGTTGAAGTATTTTGAGGGCGAGAATCCCATAAGGATCGTTGTTGATGGTAGGCTCAGCATTAGAGAAGATCTAAGGCTTGTGAGAGAGATGATTGCGAGAACAATTATCCTAACATCACAGGCATCCAATAGAGAGAAGGTCGAGAGGTTAAGGAGCAGGGGTTTAGAGGTCTATGTGATCGAATCTAGCTCGCCTCCAAAAATAGATATGGATCGAGCTTTGAATTTATTATATAGCATAGGCATTAGAAAAATCCTAGTTGAGGGAGGTGGAGAGCTAATATGGAGCCTAGCGGAGAAACACCTAATAGATGAGATAAGGGTAACATATACAGGCTATATACTCGGAGGCAGAGATTCTGTGTCAATAGCTGGTGGAAGGGGCTTTGAAACAACATCAGAATCCCCCCTTTTCAAACCAGTAAGTGTACTTCTATGTAGATGTGGCAAAGAAGTCCACATAATATTTAAAAGAGTCGATGCCCCGCAAATCTAGCCAAGAACATAATG
>JAVVGG010000099.1:0-6238 GCA_032249275.1 Desulfurococcales archaeon | reverse complement strand
AACCCCGTTGGAAGAACTATAACGGATGTTGACAACATATGGTTCTCCCTTTTAACAAATAATGTGAACCCTATACACTTTGATAAGGGCTATGTTGAGAAGAGCTATCCAGGGGAGCCGTTTAGAGGTAGACTTGTTGTCAATGGAATTCTAACACTGGGGATCGCTATAGGGCTTACAACACATCTATCTTCTAGGGGGCTCATGCTTGGGATCGAGAATGTGAGGTTCCACAAGCCTGTCTTCGCGGGGGATACGATCTATGCTGAAGCTGAGGTAATCGAGGCTAGAGAGTCTAAGAGCAGGCCTGGCTTTGGGATCGTGAGGATCAAGACAAGGGCCTATAATCAGAACAACGAGCTTGTGCTCGAGTGTGAGAGGGTTATAATGGTTCCTAAGAGGGGTTATAGATGGGGATAGCCTATGCTGAGGAGGAGCATGCTCTTTGTCCCTGGAAATGATGAGAGGAAGATCCGAAAGTCAGCTGAGCTAGATGCGGATTCCTATATATTTGATCTCGAAGACTCTGTTCCCCCAGATGATAAGGAGAGGGCTAGAGAGCTCCTCTCAAAGCTCCTTCAAGAGCTTGATTGGAGGGGTAAGGAGATCTGTGTGAGGATAAACCCCATACACACAGCAAATGGGATCCTAGATCTCGTATATATCTCTAGATGGGATAAGGTATCATGTATAATGATCCCAAAAGCTGAGGGGGATCTAAGCTTCATATACAGAGCAACTGGGAGAAGCATCCTCCCACTTATAGAAACAGCCAAGGGGCTCTTGAGAATCGAGGATATAGCTAGGTCAGAGGGTATAACAGCTATAACATGGGGTCCTGCAGACCTAGCCCTCAGCGTAGGAGGCGAGTTAAGCGCTTATGAGGGTAATATATATATTAGAAGCCTAGTAGCGATCACAGCCTCAACATATGGTATTGACGCGATCGACAAGGTCTACTTCAAAATAGAAGATCTAGAGGGTTTTAGGAGAGACGCTATAGAGGCTAAGAAGCTCGGCTATGTGGGCAAAACAGTTATACATCCATCCCAGATCGAGATCGCCAACGAGATATTCATACCCTCAAAGGAAGAGATCGAGTGGGCTAGGAAGGTGATTGAGCTCTTCGATGAGGCAGTGAAGAAGGGGAAGGGAGCAGCTAGAATGGGTGATCAAATGATAGATGCTGTCCACTATAGAATAGCGAGAAGAATACTTGAAAGGATCCCAGAACATACTAAGAGGTAGATATCCGCTTACTATATTGAAAAACAATATTTCCTCTGATGCGGGGTAGAGGTTACACATATATATAAAACCATTTTCAACGATCTCAATAGTCCTGATAAATGCTGGCACATATCTGGCGGATCTAACATGCAATTAGGATCTATATCTACTATGCTGTAGAAACCATTGAGGAAGAAGAGATCGATAAATATGCATAAAATAGTTGTTCATCCCTATCCAAAGAGAGCTGAGAGACCCTGCTCAAGCTCTTCCTCACTAACTTCTTTCTTTTCCTCCTTCTCCTCTTTCTTTTCCTCTTTCTTCTCTTCCACCACCTGTGCTTGCTGTGTCTTTGGGGCTTGGATTTCTATCTTCAAGCCTAGATCTACGTGTTTCTGGATCTCCTGAGCCAGTGCTAAGGCCCTTGCATATGCCCTGGCTATAACTATCTGGGCGTTTAGAGGTGTTACTATACCCAGCTCTGTTGATAGTGCTGACGCTCTAGTGATTGCTTTTCTTATCGCCGCCTCCACTATATATGCTTCTGGAACCACTATCTCAGTTGCTAGGGCTATCCCCGTCGATGCCGCTTCTCTGAGCATTTTCCTAGTACCCTCTATATCCAGCACCAGAGCCTCTCCAGGTATTGCTAGGCCCTCCTCATATCCCACAACGATCTTTGGCGAGACTATGAAAGGCGTTATTCCGAGCTTGCTTAGAAGTGACGCTAGCTCTGGGCTTATCTCCTGACCTGGTTTAGCAACTACTGTATCTCTTATCACATGGATCTCCGACCCCCTGGGCTGAACAGGGATCTTAAGCCTTCCAAAGACGCTTATCATGGGTCCCGGGGGTATACCAGTTGGACCTGCTGGTATCACTATCTCTGCATCAGCCTTGTCCCCTGGCTTGGCCTTTCTATATGCCTTGGTGCTTCTAACAATCTCTCCTAGCTCGAAGACATTATGTGTTTTTGAGAAGATAAAGATACTCGGAGCCGAGACTAGAGGAGCTATCTTCTCTATACCTCTAAGACCCAGAGACTCAGCTGCTTTCACAAAAACTTTCCCCTTGATCATCTTCAGGCTAAGCCCCTGGGCCTCGAGCTTCTTCTTGATCTCGAGGAACTGCTGTCCAGGAAGCCCTGTAGCAGATATCACTACAAAGCTCTTAGACTCCGATAGGATCTTCTTGATCTCCTCTGCAAGAACCTTCTTATCCTCAATAGACCTTCTAGCCCTAGCCGGTCTCTCCCTCGTAGTCTCTGCAAGCGCCTTTTCAAAGAGTCTCCTAGTCCTGCCCTTCATCAGAGAGGCACCTCCACAGGAATGCCCATTGTGGTCTTCACAATAATCTTCTTAACAGCGGTTGATAAGGGCTGCTCGATCTTCCCCTCTATAAAGCCTAGAACTGCTAGGGCGTTCTCAGCTAGATCCTCGGGGCTCATATCCTCAGTACCTATGATCCCTGAGACGAATGGCTGCTCCTTATTCCTCAATCTCGTAACGGATCTATAGTACTTCAGCAGAGAATTCACATCAGCATTGGGATCTAGCGGTATTGGGGCCTTTCCCCTAGGGCCGATGGCTGGCCCAAGGATCCTGCCTGCAAGGCCCATAAGATCTGTTCTAACGAGGATCCAATCACATTTAGAAGCTATTGCCTTAGCCTGCTTCTTGCTAAGCTTCTGAAGCTCCTCCCTAGACAAGACAAGATCAACACCGGCATTCCTAGCCCTTATAAGGGTGTCTCCATCTGCCACGATACATATATATGGGCTCTTGCCAAGCCCCTTCGGAAGATACACTGGATCCCTAAACCTTGCCTTAGGGGACTTGGGATCTATCCCCTTGAAAACCACCACTAGCTCAACACTCTGTTTGAACCTCCTGCCCTTCCCCAGCTTAATAGCCTCCGAGATCCTCTCAGCCAAGATCTCCTTTGACGGCATTATAACCCCCTACCGAGATCTCCACTTATCCTCATATTTAAGCATAATCTCGTCGTGGAGCCCCCTATCTATCTCCGCCTGAACCTCCCTGGGATCTTTGCCATTAACAGTAATCCCAATGCTCCTAGCAGTCCCGAGAATTGTTTTCACCGCTGCTTTAAGGCTCTTAGCATTAAGCTCGGGCTTCTTGAGAATAGCTATCTCTATAGCTTTTTCAAGGCTTATATCGCCAACCTTCTTATGGGCAGGATCTCCTGAGGGGCTTTTAGCACCAGCCGCGCTCAGCAAGAGGCTTGTTGTGGTTGGAAGCTTCACCCTTAGATCGTACTTCATGGTATCTAGATCCACTATCACATCAACCCTAACCTGTAGCCCCTGATAATTCTTAGTAGCCCTATTGATATCATCAACAACCTTCGCAGGATCTAGGCCAAGCTGCTGAAGGGTAGGTCCCAGAGGCGGTGCGGGAGAAGCCTTACCACCCTCTACCTGAACCCTCACGACCCTTATCCTCGGCATCTTATCACTCTGTGAATATTCACTACAGCCAACTAATAAGCTGTGGTTTTTGGATCTAGCATTTCGTATTAATGGCTATAGGATCTTCGATAGAATATCCTCTAAATCCTTCTCAAGCCTCGGCCTAGGCTGCCAATTAACATGTATAACCCTCACCCCCTGCCTCTTAAGTTCTCTAGAGAAGTGCTCTAGCCCGATCCCAATTACTCTTGGTCTAGATCTGAGGAGCTGTAGCGCCTTATCAATATTGATTTCTCTAGATTCTTTCGAAACTACAGAATCTCTCCAGACGCTCATACTATAATCACCAGATTTTCTATTAATGACATCATTTATACCTCAATATCTATAAACTTATCTCTATGAATTTCCTCTGAAAGTCTAGCAATAGCTTCTGATCAGCCCTTCTAGAGGCTATCATAGCTGCTGAGACCGCCATAGTGGCGTTTGTTGGTAGAACTATAACACCTAGTTTTCTAAGCAAATCCTCTTGGGCAGAGGCGATCTGCGGATCTTCTTCTGATCCGACTACATGTGCTAGGATTACTAGATCTCTGCCTGAAGATCTAGCTATATTAATCGCCCTTTTAATAGCATCAGCATGAACGCCAACCGGATCTGGATGTGCTCCATAGCCTAGGACGAAGTCCAGCATAATCACAGCGACCTCGGGATCGCTGGCCTCTTCAATAATTCTCATAACCCTTATCCCTGGATCTATCATCGGGTGTGCCCTACCCTCTGTAAACTCTCCACCCCCTAGATCTATTATCGTGTTTCCAACACTTCTCCAGGGATCCAGCAGCCTCTGATCCTCTTTGAGAGGGGTATTAGAATATATATCCCTCACATACTCACTGAGGATCAGCATAGCCTCATACGCCAATGTTCCACCTGTGAATAGACCCCTAATATATCTCTGACCCTCCCTAAGCCTTGATGTAGCCTCTGATATTTCTACCAAAAGTTGGTCTTCGATCCGGAGCTTGTTATAGGCATCTCGATATAGATCCGGCCTATAGATCTTCACAGTCTCTAGGACAGCGCCGTGGAGAGTCTTTGCCTGTGAGATGCGTCCCTTAAGCCTAGGATCCAGATCTACTATATCGCCTCCAACAAAGCATGTCACATACCTCTTCTCCCCACGGGATATTCTATCTAGAACCCTCTCAATAACCTCTTTTGAGGGGGGTTTAGATATGATTATGATAACCTCTGTCATGTCGTCTCTCTCCAACACGTCTATCGAGAAAAGCGTCATTATACCCCCCACTTCTCTACTGAGATCCCTGCCTCCAACGCCGATCCCATGGGATATGCCGAGGCCGATCCTATGTAGAAGGATGCTGACTTCTTGAAGACCTGTACCAGATGCTGATATAATGCCCACAGGCCCTCTTCTAACCTGGTTTGCAAAGGCTATGGCAACACCTGATATTATAGATGTCCCTGCCTCTGGCCCCATTAGAAGGAGCCCCTTTTCAATGGCATATCTCTTCATCTCCACCTCATGTTCTATGGGTACGTGATCGCTGAAGAGGTGTATATGGAGCCCTCTATCTAGGAGCTTCATAACGACTTCTTTAGCATATTGGCCTGGAACCGATACTAGGGCTAGGTTTATATCTCTGTTGGTGTCCAGGGCATAGTCTAGATCGCTGTAGATCTCCAGATCCTGTGTAGGGGTTTTCGAGAGTAGATCCTCTACCTTAGCAAGGATCACATTTAGATCTGCTAGATCTGATATCTTCAGGGCTATAATAAGATCGTTCTCACCCGCATCACTACCCTCGGAGGATAGGAGACCCTCCCTAGCGAGGATCTCTTTGTTAAGCTTAGTCCCCATAGCTATCATTGCATTAAGAACACCATCGAGTCTCCTAACATGGTCGCTTATGTGGAGGAGATGCACAGAATCCCTGTAAAGCCCTTTCTTAACTATATTAACGATCCTCGGCATTGCCCATCTCGCCTGCTAGTCAGAGCATATAGCAACTAGCCTGCAGAATGCTGCTTCAGCACCGACGATCTTGTCGGGGAAAGATGCTATCAAGCACCTTCTATTGAGAACCTTATCTATATCCCCCCCGGCATTCTCAACATGGAGTATACCCTTTGGGAAGAGGTATGTGTGCATCAGCTGATAATTCTCAGGCCATGGCATCACCTCATCCACATCCCTCCCAAACTTTCTCTTAAACTCTGCCACTATATCCGGTCTAACCCTTCTGATAACCGTGTTGAGGGGATGATCCTGTGAGACTGCGTCTACAGCTGTCCACCTAATCTTATTCCTGATCAGCCAATCAGCAAACTCCTTCATAGGGCCTGGATGTTTGAGCATATACCTCACAGGATTTGCCTCCGCCTTGTACCAGGCATATCTGCTATAGCCTGTATGTATTACTAGGATATCGAAGGGTTTGAGCGATAAGTTATAGGATTTTAACTTCCTCTCCACCATGTCCGAGGTATATATATCTAGATCCCCTACCTCATCGCTTATATCAACAATAACGCCCTCCCCTATCCAATACT
>JAVVGG010000098.1:0-6238 GCA_032249275.1 Desulfurococcales archaeon | reverse complement strand
AATCTTATATCTTTTGTGTAGTTTTCAGGAGCTCTTTCAACATGTTTTTGAATGCATAGTGGAGTATGCTTCCATGCTTTAGATATTCGATCTCGGCTCTAGTCTCTACTCTAGCTATTAGCTCGATAGTTCTCCTAGACCCGTCTGGGCTCTTGATCACGAGGTTCACCTTCCCTCTTGGAACTAGGTTCTTCAAACCTACTATGTCGAATAGCTCGTCCCCTCTGAGTTCTAGGGTGTCTGCGTTGACCCCGCTTGGAAATTGCAGGGGTATTATGCCCATCCCCACTAGATTGGCTCTATGGATCCTCTCGAAGCTCTCTGCAATCACAGCTCTAACCCCTAGTAGTCTGGGTGCCCTCGCGGCCCAGTCTCTGGAGCTTCCAAGCCCATATTCCTTGCCGGCTATGATGAGCAGGGGGACGCCTTCTTTCATGTATCTTATCGCTGCATCAAAGACTGTCATGACCTCTCCTGAGGGGTAGTGTATTGTATAACCTCCAGCTATATCTTTAACCATTTTATTCCTAACACCCTTGCTGGCAAATGCTCCTCTCACCATAACCTCGTGATTGCCTCTTCTAGCTCCATATGTATTGAAATCCCTTGGCGGGACTCCAAGGCTCAGTAGATATTTCCCAGCCGGGCTATCAGGATCTATCCTCCCAGCTGGGGATATATGGTCTGTGCTTATCGAGTCTCCAAGTATTAGTAGTGGCCTTGCATCATATATATCCTCTAGCACAGGCTCTCTGTTGGGGTCGAAGTCATCTAGGAATGGGGGTCTCCTTATATATGTGCTCCTAGGATCCCACTCGTATAGAGCTCCGCTAGGGGCTTCGAGCTTCTTCCAGGCATCTGGAGCGTCCTCATATATTCTCGAGTATTTCTCTATGAAGAGCTCCGGCTTTACAAACTGCTCCATGATCCTCCTGATCTCCTCCCTGCTAGGCCACAGATCCTTTAGATACACAGCACCCCTCGGCCCTATAGCTACAGGCTCCCTCGAGAGATCCTTGTTAACTGTCCCAGCGAGGGCGTAGATCACGACCAACATCGGTGACATGAGATAGCTAGCCCTAACATCTGGATGCACCCTACCCTCGAAATTCCTATTCCCGGAGAGCACTGCTACCCCTATGATCCCGTCTTTAACCAGGGCGTTGGATATAGCCTCTATGAGTGGGCCTGAATTTCCTATACATGTTGTACACCCATACCCGACTACGCTGAAGCCCAGCTTCTCTAGATACTCTAGAAGCCCTGATCTCGCTAGATACTCGGTAACAACTCTAGATCCCGGAGCCATGCTCGGCTTCACATGTTTTGGAAGGGATAGGCCGAGCTCAACAGCTTTCTTAGCTATTAGGCCTGCACCTATCATCACTTCTGGATTGCTTGTGTTTGTACAGCTTGTTATAGCAGCGATCACTACATCGCCGTCTCTTAGAGTGATCTCATCGCCATCTAGCTTAATCCTCTTCTCAATGAAGCCAGGCTTCTTTCTCCTCTCCTCAACAAACCTCGCAAGGCTCTTAGGCACATCTGAGAAGCCCAGCCTCTGCCATGGAAGCACAGGCCCTGAGATGCTCGGCTCTACAGTGCTTAGATCTAGCTCCACAACCTCGGAATACTCAACGTGTTCCTCCCAAGCCCTTCCAAACAGACCTTGCACTTCCATGTATCTCCTCACAAGAGCAACATGATCCTCAGATCTCCCTGTTAGTCTCAGATACCTCAGAGTCTCCTCATCAACTGGGAAGAGAGAGGTTGTCGATCCATATTCTGGGGCCATATTGGCTATCGTAGCCCTATCGGGAACTGATAGCTTCGAAACCCCCTCGCCGAAGAACTCCACAAACTTACCCACGACGTTTCTCTTCCTCAAAAGCTCTGTGACAGTTAGAACCACATCTGTTGCCGTGACACCCTCCCTAGGCTCCCCATATAGATGCACCCCAACAACCTCTGGCAGAGGTATTATAACAGGCTGCCCCAGCATAGCTGCTTCGGCCTCAACACCCCCCACCCCCCATCCCAGGACGCCTATGCCATTCACCATCGGTGTGTGGGAATCTGTTCCAATTACTGTGTCGAAATATGCTACATAGCTCCCCTGGATCTCCTCTGCCACCACAACCTTGGATAGGTATTCGAGGTTAACCTGATGTATAATCCCTATCCCCGGTGGGAACACTCTGAAGTTCTTGAAAGCGTTTCCTGCCCATTTGAAGAGCCTATACCTCTCGGAGTTCCTTGCGAACTCAAGCTCTATGTTCTTCCTCAGAGCATCCGGAGACCCCCAGAAATCCACCTGGACTGAATGGTCTATAATAAGGTCTACAGGCACCTTTGGATTCACCTCCATAGGGTCTATCCCGAGCTTTGCAACATATTCCCTCATAACAGCTAGGTCGAGGATCAGAGATGTTCCTGTGAAATCCTGCGTTATAACCCTGGCAACCTTGAAGGATATCTCACCCTTAGGAGCCTTTGGATCCCACTTAACAAGGTTCTCGATATCATCATCCCCTATTGTAATCCCATCGTAATTCCTGATCATGGATTCAAGTATTATCCTGAGGCTAATAGGAAGCCTAGACACATCGATACCCTCTTTCTCCAGCATCGGTAGGCTGTAATATGTAAATCTCCTGCCACCCACTTCGAGAACAGATCTAACGCTATCTCTCAAAAAATCGCCTCTGACCATAAGCCTCCACCGAGATATAAGCAATAAAGAGATATATAAGTTGAGCACAGCCCATTCAAATAATGTTTAATATTATGGAAGTAGCTATTGCTGATCCTGGGATCTTCTAGCCATTGCAACCTGCTCTATAAGCCTTGTAGCCCCTAGAAGAAGCTCCATCGGTATCACTATTTTAGTCGATGGGGTGCTGGAGATCGATTTAAGGGCCTCTAGATATTGTAGGTAGAGAGTATTATGATCGACTCTGGAGGCTGCTGCATTCACAAGCTCCAAGGCCTTGGAGATCCCCTCGGCCCTAAGGATTTCAGCCTGTTTATCCCCCTCCGCCCTCCTGATCTGTGACTCCTTATAGCCCTCCGCCTCGAGTATTGCTGCTTGCTTCTTACCCTCAGCCTCTAGGATCATGGCTCTCCTGGTTCTCTCAGCTGACATCTGCCTTATCATTGCATCCTGAACCTCCTTGGGAGGCTTGATCTCCTTTATCTCTACCGAGGTGACCTTGATCCCCCATCTGTCTGTGACCTCGTCGAGCTTAGCCCTGAGAGTGCTGTTTATATATTCCCTCCTAGCTAGCACGTCGTCCAAAAGCAGGTCTCCCACTATGGCTCTCAGTGTAGTTACTGCGATGCCTGTGGATGCTGCGACATAGTTGCTAACAGCTGTGACAACCCTCACGGGGTCGAACACCTTTAGATATACCAGGAGATCTATATCCACTGGAGCGTTATCCTTAGTTATACATGTCTGGGGAGGTATATCTATAACGAACTCCCTGAGATCCACCCTCTGCGCTGTATCTATAATAGGTACTAGCAGGACGAGGCCAGGACCCCTAACACCGATCATTCTCCCTAGCCTGAATACAACTAGCCTCTCATACTCAGGAACAATCCTTATAGATCTGGCGAGGATGATCAGAACTATTATTGTAACAAATATTATGAGTACGAGGCTCACAGGATCTAGGGGCATGGAATACCACCCACCTATATAGGTTTAATCTAGATTTAAATCTTTGGCTAGGTTTATCTGATCTGCTCCTCATACATCTTAACCCTCAGTATAAGGCCCTCCACAGACACTACTATAACCTTTGAGCCAGAGGGTATTTTCCCCGAGACTGAGTATGCAGTCCAATCCTCTCCGGCAACATATACAACGCCCGGGCTCGTCTCGCTGATATCTGTTTTGGCTATCCCGATCTTTCCTATGACAAGCTCTTCCGATCTATATCTCTTCATCCTCACAGTCTGCGCTGCCTTATACGCTATAAACCCGATGATCCCTGCGAGTGACGATGTTAAGATAGCTATAGCTATTACATCTATACTCAGAGTCCCCGGAGGTCTCTGAGCAACCAGCATATATATACCTAGGCCCAGCAAAATGGCTCCAGCAATGCCGAAACCTCCTAGGCCTGGGGTTATGAGCTCCACAAGAACTAGAACCATGCCTGATAATAGCAATGCTATTGAAAGTAGATCTGGGGGTACTATGCTCATACCATAGAGGGCTAGAAGTATTAATAGGGCCCCTGCAACGGCATACCCCTGGAAGCCTGTTATAAAGATCTCTGCTAATATTAGGTAGAACCCTATGGTTAGTATTAAGGAGTATATAAGGGGGTCAGATATTATTGAGATCGCCTCTTCGAATAGGCTTTTACTATATGTCCCCACAATAGAGAGGTTCTCGGCAGTAAGCACATTTCTGAGCTCCCCAGCCGGGAGTGCAATGCCCATAGAAACAGCCTCCTTATCTGTGAGGGTCAGGCTCTCCCTCACAAACCTCTCAGCAACCTTTACCTTCTCAGGATCTCCATATGCCCTCTCAGCAAGAGCCCTGAACCTTGATGCCACATAGTTTACAGTCTTTTCATCGGATGGTATGGGCTTAGCATCTCCTATGGAGCTGCCAGGCCCCATATAGATCTTGCCGCATGCAATCGCTATCATAGAGGCTGCGGAGACGCCCTTCCCACCAGGCGGTATATATGCAACACACCTAGCCCCAGAAGATATTATGATCTCAGAGATCCTATCCGCAGAAGCTACATAGCCCCCATAGCTATCTACGATCAAGATAACCGCAAAACCCTTTTCCCTGGCATCGCCTATAGCCCTCTCAATCAGAGAAACCATGCCACCATCTATATTCCCCCTAACTTCGACAGCCAGGGCCATATCGCTCTGGGCAAGCTCTGCGGAGGGGGATGGGATATGCTGGCAGGCCGCAATCAAGATGGCAGCTAGAGATATCACTAGAACCCCCAGATTTATAGCCACTATTACCTCCCTCGGCCTACGGGGATGAACTCCCCTTATCCTATAACTATAGACCATTAATAAAAAATACTTTTATTGACTGCTGTGAATTTAGAGATGTTCGGTGTTATCTAGGCATTTAGATAGGCTTTTTCATACCTATGGAGCTTCTCACTATGAAGCTTCCATGGAATTCTCCCCTCTTGTTGATCTCCTCGATGTCTGCTATGATTTCCCTTGCCTCGGCTTCTGATATTAGTCCTGCGTGTATGAAGAGAGGTGCTTGATTCACGATGAATGATCTCCAGAACGCCTCTTCATCAAGACTCTTTGCCTCTGCAACATATGTCTTGCTCCCCACAATAGATAGCCCTGCTGACCTCAGTATCCTCTCTAGATTGGCTGCAGCATTAATATTATAGACAGCCTTTCTAAAGATCTCATTGAAGCTAGCTAGATAGCTGGGCTTAGAGGTGCTCAGAAGGAAGTTGGGATACCATTCAATAGCGCCAACCAGACCCCCGCTCTTCACAGCCCTGGCCATCGCCCCCGCAACAACCTCTGGAGGGCCTACATGGAGCAAGAGCTTATCGCAAAATGCAGCGTCAAACGCTCCATCCAACACATCTAGTGATCTGATATCACCCTGCACATATGTAGCCCTGCTAAAGCCCAATGATCTAGCTCTTTCCTCGGCAAGCCCTATGAAGTGCCTTGTATAGTCAACGCCATATAGGCTTGCAGATGGGATCAACTCGGCAATATCTGGAAGAGAAGCTCCCGTCCCACAGCCAGCCTCAAGTATTTTCACCTCACCACCTGGAGACATTATTAATCCCCTGAGATCTGCTATGAGCTCCCTCCTAGCCAGCCTAAAAGTCCTCTGAGTCCTCATAGCCTCTAGCACAGAGGCTATAATATTCAGAGGCTCTTTTGGAAGATCATTTAGCTGGCCGAAGAAATCGCTTCCCCAATTTCTCATCATGTCACCAATGATCTAGGGAGTAGATATAATATAAGTGCAGGAGCTACAAATAACTACAACTAGATTCGATTCTATCAATAATAGGGTTAGAATAGATCGTCTAAGGTATAAGATAGATAGTAAATCGCCTCTTAAATGTTGTTTATAAAGAACCTTTGGGATCAGCTATACATATTACTTGGCATAAAAATAAAATTTGATTATGTCTCAATGCTAGATCTTTAGACCTTCGTTATTATATCCCTTAGAACCTCGATCGGATCGCTGTATCTCTTA
>JAVVGG010000097.1:0-6259 GCA_032249275.1 Desulfurococcales archaeon | reverse complement strand
GGGATATAATGGATGCAACAAGACTCCCAAAAACAACACTATATAGAAGGCTCAACAAAATGATCAAAATGGGTATAATAGGGGCTAGGGCGAGAGGCGGTGTAACGTATTACTATGTAATTAAGAAATGAGGCGATTTGAGTTCTATGTTTTAGAAAACTAAGCTTCTAGCCTGAGATCGAACCTCTCTGTATTAATATTTTAATCCCAATCCTCCACTGGTTTAAGAACTCTGAGGAACCAACCTAGATCTAATATGTTTTTTGCAGCTACATCGACAAGTCTGCCTATAGATCTTGCCCTTTCTATCTCCCCTGGATTCATCGCAGCCCTTGCAACGCCTATGACCCTCCCATCCACAGGATCTATAATAGCTATTATATCGCCCTTTTTAAAGGGGCCATGGATCTTGTTCACACTAGCTACCAATAGATCGTTTCCATAGAGAAAGGCCTTCACACCCTGCTGAATCGCCTCAATAGCAGATCTTATCTTACCGGTACATCTATATAGATCTTCGAGAAGCCATGGAGAGGGATAGATCTCCTCCTCAAAGACCACACCAACTACTCTCCCCACGAAAAGGGGCTTGATCCCCAGCTGGGCTATTCTATCCTCAGAAGGGCCATCCCCTATCAATAAACATATTCCTGGGTAGATGTTACAAGAGATCCTAACGTTTTTAGGTATACACCTATCAATCTCCTCCCCTCTAAAGATCTTCCTAACGATCTTTACAAAATCTTTCATCCAAGCTCCTTCTTTCCCTCCAACATACAAGCAGAAGAACCCCACCAGATAATTATAAGCTACATTCAAATATTTAACAACATCCGAGCGAACATTCCTCTCTATAAGCTCCAAAAGCTTTTGAGATTGTATTATTGAATCTTAGAATCTTAGCTGGAAAACCCTACATTCTTCCCACATTTCTCAAGAAATCTTAACTACTATAATGATCCCTTTTGATTTCTGCGGTTTTTATGTAGAATGCGAAATATATAAAAGTCTCCTTAGTTCTATTCTATATTAATGACCCCTCCCCGCCCTAAAGGGCGAGGGTTCCCTTTGGGCGGTTCATCGATTCCACCCATCTATTTGGGTTCTCATCTGTCATTTGGAGGGGCAGTGGGGGTGGTCAGAGATCCCCCTGATATTCTTAGGGTTTTCAAAGCCCTCTTCCTAATGTTGAGTTTTCCGACAACGTCTCTATCTGCTTCGAAACTGCATCTAGGGCATCTGAGCCTTCTGTAGCCACTCTCCTTCAATTCCTTGAAATAGCACTTAGGGCATTGCGATGACGCGTCCCTAGGATCGACCATAACTATTGGCACCCCATGCTTCTCAGCCTGCCGATCGATCCACTCTCCTATCCTCTTATAGCCCATTATTATGAGCCTTATCCTATTGTTCTTTATCTTTCTTAGAGACTCTATGAGGCCTGTGAGATCCTCTCTAGCGACTGCGTATCCAAGCCTCAAAGCGAGCCCCACGATCTTCAGCAATGCCTTCCTAGCCCAGTCCTCAAGTATGTTCCTAGCCTTCCTATGATAGGATCTTATTCTATTTAGGATCTCCCTTCTCCTCCTACATGCAGGATACCTTGGAGAGGAATACTTTTTCTGGAGATCCTCTGCAAGCTTCTTCCACCTATGGGCTTCACCGATCTTGGTGTCCCTCTCCTTGTTTATCTTATCATCTCCATATACTATCTTCCTCTCATTGATATCCACAGCTATAGCATCCCTAGGCTGATAAGGCTCTGGCTTAGGCACCTTCTTGGATATCCAAAGCATCATCTTATCGCCTCTATAGACTAGCCTTGCCTCTCCATTTTCATAGCCATCATATCTCCTATCCCAGCCGATGATCCTAAGCTTTATCCCTCCTGCAATTTCTACGTAGCCGTCTATGATCCAGTAGCTCTGCCCTGGATACAGCCACATGCTCAGCTTCCTAACCCTAGGCCTTCTACCTCTCCTAGGATTGTTCCTCCAAGCCTTTGCATTTGCAAGGATCCCTATAGCAGTCAATGGCAACCCTTGATGGGAGGCCGAACCATTCTCTCAGCTCTCTGTATAGAGCGTTGTGAACCCTCCCAACGCTCCTCAGATCCAGCCTCAGAATCCTGTTCATAGCATAGTTCAGGGCAGTGTTGTATCTCCTGAGGAGCTCTATAGCCCCAGGCTCGGGACTAACCCTCATCCCGATCGAGATGGTTAGCAAACCCTCACCACCAGAGGCCATAGAGCCCCTCCAAAAACAAAAACCTAGAAAACAAATAAAACCATCCCCGCCCTGAAGGGCGAGGCTTTCGGTTGTAAAATGCTTGATCATCTATAAGATCTGTGTTCATGTATTTAATAGTGATATTAGAGTTTGGCAAACCTCGCTCTTTAGGGCGGGGTATGTTTGTGTTTTTAAGCTTTCTAGGTAGATATCTATGGCGTGATGAGGTTATTTCTTTGAGGGTTTGGGGGTTGATGCCTCGGCTGGGCACCCCGTTAGCGTGCCCCGATGTCCCTAGGGGGGAGACCCCGAACCATACCCCCAACCCAATGATCTTGGGGATAGAGCCAATAATCCCCCACCAGAGGGCTAACACCCGAGACCCCAGCATAGAAAACCCCTGGAGAGGGGAGGGGTCATATCAATGGATTAAAGGAGAATCTCCTTATAGAGAAAAAACTCTGAAATATTCAAATTATATTTAGAGAAAATTAAGGCATATTTTCCCAAATATGAAGATCTGGGGTATTTAGAAAAAACCAGAGATTTATTTCAATATTAAGGATCAAACTACATATTCGATATAATTGCTAGCCAACCATGGACGAAATAGCCATCATAGTAGAATATATCTTCCCTCAGCTTTGTATCTCCTCAGCTCCCAGCCATTTTCTCTTCCTTTTTCCAAATCTAGGATCTTATATATAAGAGCTATTTCGCCAGGCAGTTTCAATCCAGAATTATAGCGATATATACGTCTTGCAGATACATAATATCTCCTCCCATTGCTCCCATACAGCACTTGAGAGTATATCTCCTCAATAACACCATATTCCACTTGCATAGAATATATTATATATCCAGGTGAATACTCAGTATTTATTAAACCGCTGTGGATGCCAGTTACGAATGTCTCGCCTTTTAATGTCATATTCTCTACATCTACACTGGCCCTGCCATATTGATGGAGGAACGCCATCTCTTGGTGATTTTCATCAAATATTCTATATGTAGCATCCAACTCATAATGTGATCCCAAGACATGCCCTATGAAGAGCTTAGCACTAGAATCGGGAACCCTAATATTGCTCCATGAAAGCAAAGATGTGCAGCTAGCATCGAAAGCTTCGAAAGGCATCTTCTTAAACTTCATTATTCCCTCAACAATGCCGATATTTTCCTGACGATAAGTTACAACTGAAAGCCTCGCCCTTCAAAGCGGGGATGGATATTTATAAGCCTTCTAGGGTTTCGATTTTTTGAGCCCGGGATGATGGGCTCCTGGGGGATCTCTGGCCACCCCGTCTGCCCCCCCAGATGACAGATGTAAACCCGAATAGGTGGGGGAACCGATGATCCGCCTGAAAGGAATGATGATCAAGATGACGACCTGAGGGCGTGAGAGGAGGTCGGCTTTGACAACAACTTGTTCGCCGATATTCATATCAATATTCCATGTGCCCAATATATGTCACCTTTCGAATAATTATGTAGCTTTTAGTGTTAATATAGCTATACATATGTAAAAATATATTTTAGTGTTAATATAGCTATTATGGCTAAGCTTTTATGAAGATTAAATATGAAGATCTTCTGGCGATGAGGAATGTATTTTTGCTCTCAATATATGCATTTATAATGACACTTGTTGGGGGAGCTCTCGATATCATTATCTATTATCATTTCTACGAGGTTACCGAGAGTCCTTTGAGCTTGGGTCTGCTATATTTCTTCCCGATCGTGTTCAGGATCTTTCTATTCCTGGTTGCTGGTATGGTTGTGAGTATCATGGGCAGTATTAATGTGTTGATCCTTATATACTTTATTGGGCTGGCTTTTGATATAGCAATTTATTTCTTAATACCCTTCTCTCGTGAAACCATATATTTATTATATATTATTTTTACTTTATCAGCTCTGACGGGGCCTTTCTATGCTATCGCTGTTAGGGTGTTGATCCCTGATCTTGTGTCTAGGGATATGCTTTTAAAGGCTAACTCCATTTTCAATATCGCATCTAGATCTCCTGAGATATTCAGCCCCTTTCTGGGAGGTTTGCTAGGATCTCTCTATGGATATAAAAATGCAGTTTTAATTCTCATAGTTTTTAATCTGATATCCCTGTTTCCACTACTACTCCTGGCTAGACTTGTTTCGACACGATCGAGAGGTATGGACTCTGAATCAAGATCTTATCTCGCTGATCTCTCAGCTGGTATATCTTATCTGCGCTCCTCTAGGGATCTATTGCTTCTACTAGCTATAAGCTCTATATTCAGCCTTTTTATGATGCAGTTCCTCTCAGTATATCTATTAGTTGCTGTGAGGGATCTCCTAGGTGTAGGTGTAGATATCTTCGGCCTTTTAGTGACGATATCAAATATAGGGGGTGTTGCTGGAGCTGTATCCCTTACAATCTACAGGAGATCTGGCGTAGGATCCACTCCAACATATATCCTCATCATCGCATCTGGGCTATCTATCCTGCCTATGGCCTTCATCTATGACCTATACATATATATAGCCCTACTGCTAATCCAGGACTACACAGCTACGCAAGCTTCAATACTCATCACAACCATCTACCAGGAGAGGGTGGAGAAGAAATATCTACCAGCATTCCTAAGCCTAACATCCTTTATAAACAACCTATTATCAGCATTAGGAGCTCTAAGCGGCGGCTATATATCAACACAACTTGGGATCGCCCCATCCCTGATCATCACATCGATATCGATATCCCTATCAGCCTTACTTCTCCTGATTTGGAATATATTAAGTCCTCATAGAACCTCCGCCAAAGAAGCTAACTAACCCCTCCCCGCCCTAAAATACAATGAGTTTTTCCATATCATTTCATCAAGATCTTTAATGCTCTCCTCCAAATATTCAGTTCCGCTATCTTACACCTATAGTCTTCAAAGCTGGTTTAAGCCGTTCCGAAGCTGTTTTGTATTTCATGTTCATTTATATAGAGATTGTTAGCAGTTTCTGTAGAGCCTCTTATAATGCAGATGGGGACTGAGACCCGAGAGGGGCTCACACAAATACCGAGAGGTAAAGGAAAACCAGAATACAGATATTCCCCCACAGCGATGAACCAGAGGAAACAATGAAGGCGGAGCTGTGGGTCAGGGTCGCCCAAAGCGGTTGACACAGACAATGCGACGGGGCAGTGAAAGACCTGCCAAATGCGACGAAGCCAGGGGAAGAGGGCTTGATAGATACTATCTAGAGCCTATTAACGAGGGTGAAGGCTACCTAGTACTCAAAGACTTTAATCTCAGAATAAGATATGCCGGTAGGATCAGATGGGAAGGAAAACAGGGAAGGCTTGAAATAATATATGTTAATGGTAGATGGTTTGCCCTTGTACCAATAGAGGTTGGTGTAGATCCACCTAAATCCAATAAGAGGGGCTATGTAAAGCCCAACTACAAGGATAAAAAGGGTAGGATCGTGAACCCGAGGAGTATCAAGCAGAAGGATCCCATAGGGGATAAGGAGGCTTTCATTGATATGGGGCTTAACAACTTGTTTGCTGTTACAATTTCGGACGGATCAGCAATGCTTATCAAAGGAGGAACGATCAAATCCGAATACTACTGGTGGAAGAGAGAAATCGCTACATACCAGGCTATAAGAGATCTTCTTAGGAATGCTGGGATCTCAACATGGAGAGAATATCATGAGAAGTATCTTAAGGCAATGTATAAGAGGGATGAGAGGCTAAGACACCTATACATAACAGCGATTAGATTCCTAGCAGATGAGCTACATAGAAGAGGTGTTAAGAAGCTATACATAGGCTACCCCATAATGCTCTCACAGAACAATGGAAACGAGTATAACACTAACATATGGTGGTTTAGAAAGATAGTTCTTTGGATTGTGGATATATTCATGGAGTATAATATAGACGTGGAGATAGTTCCTGAGGACTACACAAGCAAGGAGTGCTCAATATGTGGAATCAAACATAAAAACGGAAGAAAACATAGAGGACTATATATATGCAGTAAGACTGGGA
>JAVVGG010000096.1:0-6289 GCA_032249275.1 Desulfurococcales archaeon | reverse complement strand
AACACATCTAAGATCTGCCCAATACACAATGCCTCGATAGAATATGGAGAGGATAGAATAGGGATCTGTAGCAAAGGTGGTGAGAAATGGCATAGAGAGGTAGTTGCCTTGATCAATATCTATTTTAAAGCCCTCGAAGCCTTATATGAGGGCTCTGCCCAGAAGGGCTGGGTTTTTAATCTTAGACCTAGATGGGAGCCCGGTGCTGCTGGACTCAACAGCGCTCATGAACCCATAGAGATCCCAAGATCTCTGAGAGGAGGTGGAAATCCCCGATGCCACAGGGCAAGAAACCCTGTGGATCAAGAGATAAAGCAACACAAACAAATGAATATCAATGACAACCAACAACCATCGGGGGACAAGCGGTCATATATTAGGGGAGAAGGCAAAGCCGGAAACCCCTAGATCCGGAGAGGGCTAAGAAGTTTATAGAGAAAATCCGATCCCTATAGCGATGCAAATTTTACCTCTCTACCAAAATTAGATATGAGGGCTCAATATGATCATATATGTCCTCATACAAACCCAAGCCGGTAGAGTAGGGGATGTGCTGGACAGGGTCAAAGCATTAAAAGGGGTAGTGGAGGCCCACTCCGTTACTGGTGAATACGATATTATTTGCAAGATAGAGACTCGGGATCTGGAGGAGGTTAGGAGGATAGTGGTGGAGGGGATCCACAAGATAGAGGGTGTTGTGAGAACGGTGACTCTTATAGCTGTTGAGTAGATATCGTATCGGCTAGTTCTCTCAGAATCTTTTTTAGTGATGATAGTCTCTCCCTCCCCTCTCTCAATGCGTTGTTGAGTATATCCACTATTGGTTTGATCTCGGATCTATCTATAAGGATCCTATCAGCTGTTTTGATCGGAATATCTATCCAGATACCCGTGACCAGCTCTACTAGGTATCCCCTTCTACTCGATGCTAGCAGCCCGCTGTGTTTAAACCCCGCCTCTCTAGCTTTCTTCAGCAATGTGAGAGCGTGTCTAGGTGTTCTAGCCATTATATGGAATATGGGGCCGCTCGCTATTAGCCATAGTATATTTATCACTGGGATCTCCAATAGCTCTTCAAGCTCTTCAACTCTGATCTCAGAGTGCTTCTTCATAACCACATGGGAATCCCTCCTCCTCCATGGTGTTAGAGCATCTATAGCCAAGATCCTCCCTATGCACGAGCTTGTCGGGTAGTATTCATCTATCCTGAATAGATCTTCTAATATATCCCTCACACCTGGATCTAGATAGCCTATATATAGATCTCTGATCATCCTTCTATAAGCCCTATCCCTATCTCGAGCCCATATAGACGGATCAATCATTGGTGGCACCCTGCACCTCCGTATTAGGTGGGAAAGCAACTCTATATTGCTTCTAAGCCTATATCACTAGGTAGGGATGCCGCTCTGCACGATATGTGGCTCTAGAGAGGCCGTTGTATATCAGCCCCATACCGGCTATAGGCTCTGTAGATCTTGCTTTATATCGAATATAGTTGCCAGAGTTGCTAGAGAGATCTTTAGGTATGGCATGATTAGCTATGGAGAGAAAATCCTTGTGGGGATCTCAGGTGGGAAGGACAGCTTTGTACTTTTAGATATATTATCCCAGATCTACGATCCCTCTAAGCTGGGAGGGGTAACCGTTGTAGAGGGTATAGAGGGGTATAACAGGGCTGAGCATTTAGAGGATATCAAGAGATATGCGTCTGAAAGGAAGGTTGAGATCCACATAGTCTCTATAAAAGATCTCTGGGGAGCCTCAGTGGATGAAATGGTTAGAAGATCAATTGTGAGTGGCGTTAGAATATCGCCCTGCACATACTGTGGGATCCATAGGAGGAAGAGTATAAATATAGTTGCAAGAGAGCTAGGATACGATAAGGTCGCCACAGCCCATAATCTAGATGATGAGGCACAGACTGTATTAATAAACATTATGAGAGGGGATATAGAGAGGCTCTACATGAATCACCCCCTTAGACCAAGGCTATCTAAGCTATTCATACCAAAAATAAAGCCTCTGAGGAAGATCTACGAGTGGGAGACAGCTAAATATGCATATTTAGCAGGCTATAAACCGCAGGAGGTGGAATGCCCATACCTAGAGTATTTCCCCTCCCTCAGGGTTAGGATACGAGATATGATCTATGAGATAGAGTCGAGGAAGCCAGGGACAATGCTAAGGCTACTAGAGTGGTTTGACATAACATTCAACCCCTCAAAGATAGAGAGAAAAATCGAACTAGGGGAATGCAGCATATGTGGTGAGCCAACATCGCCTGGGAGAACCATATGCAAGTCATGCGAGCTACAGCTAAAAACCCTTGGAGATGCTAGAGCCGCGACTCTATTGAGGATCAGAGAGTCTAGCCCTGTGAATAAAGATCAGCTAACTCCCTAGCCCTTTTAAAGATCTTCACAAGCATGTTATGGGAGAGCCTCCCAGTCCTCATATTCCTCGGGCTCGGGTGATAAGAAGCTATGAGCCACACACCACCCCTTAGCCTGGTTTCAACCATATACTCGGCTCCATGGTGGAAACTATAGCTTGGGATAGATGCTCCTAGCGCGATGCCCACTGCATGTTTTAGAGAATCCCAGGCGATCCTTCCGAGAGCTATGAAAACCCTGGATCTCCCTAGAACCCTTATCTCTTCTACTAGATAGTTAGAGCAGTTCAAGATCTCCTTCCTAGCAGGTCTATTTTCCGGAGGGACACACTTGACAGAGGCTGTTAAATATATATCTCTGAGGATAAGCCCATCATCTCTCGAGATTGAGTAGGGCTGGTTCGCATAACCAGTTTCATATAGCGCTCTCATAAGATTATTGCTGGTTTCATCCCCTGTGAAAACCCTTCCAGTTCTATTTCCACCTCTAGCTGCTGGTGCTAACCCAACCACAAAAATCCTGGCCATTGGATCTCCATATCCCGGCACTGGCTTGGACCAAAAGCTTTTATCACTATATTTCTTTGCAACCTCTACCCTATATCTAGAGAGTCTTGGACATAGCGAGCAGCCTATGATCCTCCTTGCGAGAATCTCTATAGGTTTTTCACCATCCACAGCTAGATCCCGTTGGGGCTACCTATGTTTTCTTCCTAACCTCTAGGAGGAATCCCTTCTTACCTATAACCACTATGGGATCTCCAGCCTTAATGGGCTCCTTAGATACTGCTCTCCAGAGCTCTCCTTCGACAAGGACATAGCCCTCTCTGCCTGGCTCTATATCCTCTTTAGCCACACCCTCCTTACCCACTATCTCGAAGATCTCGGATCTCTTCCTCCTAAGCACAACAAGCTGCCAAGCAACTATACCTCCAACAGTTGCCGAGGCTATCCCCACGCCTAGGGAGAAACCATATATAGTGGTTAGAAAGCCGCTTGACCCCCCTATAAGGATCTCCCTCCCAGCGACTGGTAGCAAGGCCGCTCCAAGAGCTATCATAACAGCTCCAGCAGTCATCAGGATCCCACCGTCTGCATGTCCTATTGCGAAGCCCGCTACTATGAATGAAGCGCCTATCAAGATCAAAGCCATGGTTAGCAAATCAACTTGGAGCCCTGCACCAACCAGCCCCAGTATTATAAATACTAGGGCTACTGGGAGAGCTATTAAGTGGCCGGAAGATATTGCAAATATAGCGCTGAATATCCCTATGGTGAGCATTATGCTACTGACAGTTGGGTCTGAGAAGAAGCTCAGGATCCTACAGCTGAAGCAGTCTCCAGCCTGTGAGATGCTCTCTATCTCCAGCCTATAGCTTCCAGCTGTTGTGTTCACAACCCTACCCCTTATCTTTTCAACAAGCTCGTTTAGACTCCCGGCTGTCAGATCTGCGAAGTGTAGCTTAACGGCCTCCTCCCCATTGACTACAGTGGCATTGAGTATGAACATTGCGACTAGAGTAGCGTTTCTACCCCTCTGGGATGCGTAGTCTGTGAACTTCTTAACCAGAGGATTAACTATTTTGGGCTCCGTAATAGGCACAAGCCTCCCAGTCTGATCTATGGTCACCGGCTGGGCATCTCCAACAAGGGCTCTGGGGTTTACGGCGAGGATATGTACTGGGATCAATATCAAGGTTGCCCCGCTGAAGCTATCGCCCGAGGCATATCCGATCACAGGTGCCTTTGAATTGAATATAACATCAGCTATATCCATCGTATCCCCTAAAAAGCCCCCGGGAGATTGGATATCCAGTATTAGGGCGGCGTTCTCTCTGTAAGCCCTATCTATTAGATCCTGAATATATCTCTTCATACCCTGATCCACAGTTCCCCTTAAAGTGGCTACGATAGCCTCTCTAACAACATACTGCCCATCCTGGGGTTGGGTGCTACCCACTATGGCTTGTAAGGCTAGTGCTATGAACATAAGTGCGATTAAAGCTGGGTAAAAAGCCTTATATTGTAGGAGAGAGGATTCCCTCTTCATGGTTGCTTGCCCTGCTCCTGCATACCTTTCCCTAGTGATACTGCTGCAAGCTGGTATGCTAGACTCGAGAGATCGGATCTCAGAGTATCTGCTATGAGAACCATGTTTTTCTCCTTAGCAACCTCTACAAGTGTTTGGAGCTCTCTAAGTCTAATCGCTATAGGATTGTTAGCGTAGATCTTTGCCGCCTCAGCTATTATAGCCGCAGCCTGTCTTTCCCCCTCAGACTCTATGATCCTAGCCCTCCTAATCCTCTCAGCCTGGGCCTGCATAGATATTGCCCTCACAAGATCCTCTGGGAGGACTATATCCTTTATAGTTACAGCGACAATCTTAATTCCCCATGGCTCTGTGACCTCATCAACAATCCTCTGGATCCTCTTGCTAATCTCCTCCCTATGTGCAAGGAGCTCGTCAAGCTCCACAGTTCCTATTACATCCCTCAAAGTCGTCATAGCCAGCTGAATCACTGCGTAGTTGTAGTTAGCAACCTTAACCACAGCCTTAACAGGATCCTCAACCCTGTAGTAGACAACAGCATCAACCAGGATACTCACATTATCCTTGGTAATTACGTTCTGCTTTGGGAAATCAACAGTGTTTATCCTAAGATCCACTTTGAATAGCTTATCAACAATGGGTATTATAAAGAATATGCCTGGACCGGCAGCCCCCTTAAGCCTGCCAAGCCTGAAGATCACGGCCCTCTCATATTCCCTCACAATCTTGATAGATGCTGCAAGAAACGGTAGAACTATTATCAATATAGCAACTATAAACGCTATCATAGCACCGTCCATATCGATCCCTCAATATAATATACTCTCAGAGCTAATAAAAGGGGCTTTCCCATCAACCCTCTACTCAATTTAACAAAGACAGGTCTCTCAGCTATAGGGCTATTATTGCTAGGATATGCTGGCTAGACAGATAATAGTTGGGGTTCGGGTTTCATTGGGCTTAGTGTTTGCCAAGCCCTCTTCCCTTGGCTTCAAAGCCCTCAGGAACCCTTTTCATCGGGATCCATATCGCTGGGCTCCTCCCGCTCGGGGTGACCCCTACCCACAGCTCAACCTTCATAGAGATCTCTGGTTCATTGCCGTGGGGATACCCCCGCATCCCGGCTCTCCTCTTCCCTCTCCTCTTTCCTTCCAGGTATCTCCTCCTAATGTTTATAGATGCAGCCTTATGCCTGTTCATCTTTAATCCACATCTGGGGATTCTCTAGATGTGTTCCTCGGATCTATATAAGCTGTTAATGCCGCCTCTGACATTCTTCTATGTATTCTTTTCCATGGTGTTCTATAGTTCCTCTTCCTCCTCTTCCTTTCCACCCTCTTCCTGCTAACGAGATCCTCCTTATCAAGATCCTCAAAAGACGTGGACTGTGTTTGGGAATAGCATTCTCAATCCTGCTGAGGGCTTGTTTATAGAGTCCTTCTCCCTATTCCTCTCCCTTCTAACATACTTCTCATATAATTCTCTTCTACCCTTTGCTCTGTGCTATAGCCTTTTTTACACTCATAGGTGATCTTAATGCTCTGGAGAGGCTTTAGATCTACATGTATAAAACCTATACAGGGCTCGTAGCCGTCCAGTGATGGCTAGTTGCTATCCCATCCAATAACCCTTCTAACATAGATCTGCTTAGAGCCCTTGAAGGGGATAACCACTCTATCGTCGAAGATTATAGCCTCGTCTACAATCCAATCTCTAACTCTGTGCTCAAACCATGTTGATCTCTGGGATATAATCAAATATTCTCCTCGCCTTAGAGTTATCATAAGGCTATGGTTCTAGCCTGGTAATCTATCTTCATAAGCGTTGTCTTGCATCTAGCGAAT
>JAVVGG010000095.1:0-6297 GCA_032249275.1 Desulfurococcales archaeon | reverse complement strand
AGAGGAGGAGGTTTATGAGAGTAATGTTCTTGTTATAGTTAGGAGTAAGGATCCCGAGGTTGTGAGAGAGATCCTGAGAATTAAGAGGGATGTTGAGAGGGAGTATGGTGATAAGATCGTTATAAGCCCCTTCATAGCTAGGGAGGATGAGGTGAGTATTATAAGTGCGTTCCAGAGAGCTCCTCAGGCAGGCAATTAAGGATCTCGAAGTAGGGTGCTACGACAAAGCCGTCTCGGCGGCGTATTTCGCTGTTAGAAGAGCTGCTGAGGATCTTCTTATGAGGCTGGGCGAGCATATACCTAGGAGAGACGATAAGCTGGCCAACGCGATCGAAAACAAAGGACTGGTAGAGGTAGCCAATATACTTAGAATGCTATATAGCTATAGGAAAGACGCAGACTATGGAGAAGGGGTGACAGGAGAAATAGCTGTGAGATGTGTGAGAGACGCTGAAAAAGCCTTAAACACGTTATTGAGGATAGTTGAAGGCATATAATGTTGACTCCCTAAAGGGCAAGACTTATCATTTTCTCAGCCGCCCCAATATTGCTGTAGGCTTAAGAGTCTTCAACTGCCTGTTCAACTGATTCCACCACCTTCCTATATTTATGACTAGCTGACCACAATATACTCATTATCCTATATAGTATAGTCATCAATATAATAAGCCCGGTAATTTAAAACCCAAGTTCTTATAATTCGAATAAGAAATGAAATGATAACCACAGATCCGCCCTTCAAAGAGTGGGATAAAGATTGAAAGTGATGATACGAGCAACAGGAGGGTAGCTCCCCGCTCTAGGGTAAGAGACGCCAGCTGGTTTCTTCTATCATGTTCTCAGCTCTAATCTTAGCCCAACATCTTTAAGCCTCTCGAAGTCTCTATCCTTTGTTATGAGAACCATGTTGTTTGCTAAGGCAGTAGCAGCTATTAATAGATCCGCATCTGGTATTAGAATTCCTCTTTTCTTAAGCTCGTCGTATAGTTCGCAGTATTTAGGTAAATAACCTTATAGCTTCTCTCCAACAGCTCTTTAGCCCTTATCCTCTTCTCCGACGCTAAACCCCTCAGCACCTCTATAAGTGTGATTATCGATATAACTCCTTCTTCATAAACGCCTCTCCTAGTATTATCGATCAAAACGCTGGTATCGATCAGGCTCATCCCAGCCTAAACCCCTCTCTAAACTTCCTGCTGGCTCTAGCAATACTCTCCAGATCCTCTGGGCCCAGAATATCTCGAAGCCCGCTGAACGCCTCCCTAGCCCTACCACGTCGAGCTTCTCTATACAGCTCAAGAAGAAAGCTGCTCCAATCTCTATCACCCTTCTCCCTAGACAGCAGCTCCTTAACCTCCCTCAAAACAGATATAGTAGCATATCTACCCAGCGTTATCACCGCATAGTTAGAACACTTAGAACACTAAAAGAATAATAAGTATCTGCACCTAATAACTAATAATATTTAGCCTCACCGATCTCAGTGCTAATCTAACTGAAGATCAAAAATTTCATTATAACTAAGAGTTATAGTGTCTCTCCAGCTATTGCTTTAGGTCTAGATACTGCTTCAGGGATTTGAAATACATAAAGAGGACGCTAATAAGACTGATCAACAAGCTCAAGAAATGGCACTGGATATGAGCCTTAACCAAGATCTTCGATCTTTTTCTTTGCAAGAAGGCAGTTCGTATCCTCAACCTTGATTGGTATTCTAGCTATTAATGATTCATAGAACTGTTTATCAGCTACGAAGTCTCCCACTATTACTATCTCCCCTTCTATCTACATAGTATTTTAAGATAGTATTTTAAGTTTCCCACCTGCTTCGAAGCCTCCTTAACGAGTCTTATCTATTGTCATCAGCCTCTCCTGGAATATCCTTTTTATTAGAAACTGATCTCTCTGTCTCTGGGGCTTTGCAGATGTCTAGAGGGCCCTTATAAATACTCTTAGCTCTGAGATCTCTTTTTCAAGCATAGGCGAAGACCCCAGAAAGGAGCATCACCAACTCTATATAGAATACTCCAATTATCCCATATAGGCAGGTTATAAAAATAGGCATATACTAATCCGTAGAAGAGCTAAGAAGCCTGAGATAGCTGATCAGAGCCCCAGAATCTATCATATACCTCACAATCTTGGAACCGAGAGAAGGAAGTATAAAGTTTCTAACAACCCTCAAGTCCAGATTAACCCTAACAAACACACCACCTCCCACAGACCATGTAACTTTCTCTCAGCATTGATCCCTAAGCTCAGCGCTGACCTTACCGACATATTTTAATCAGGGATAGCTAAATATTCCTAGATCTATGCTATATAGCTCTAAATGAGATAAAAGAAGAGATGACCTAACTCATGCATTATTAGCTTGGCGAATCTTAGTAAAAATTGACTAACACTTCTAGAACACTCTAATATAGATTTAATAAATATCACAGCAATTCCAAACTTAGGTCTAGATATACCATATATCTCCTTTTTAGCCAACTTCGAGAAGCCTCTCTTATTGATCACGATGATAAGAGGCTTAGGTATATCTAATCTAGCTACCTCGATTAGGGTCTCTGGATCGACTATAAACACGTCGCTATCTCTAAACAAGATCTATATCGTTATAGATAATAAATTTAAATTTATTATGAAATATAAATTTAAGATATATTAATCTATTTAGTTCTACTTTAGATAATATCATATTAGGTATTAATATATATACAACGATATCTTTATATTTATTATTAATACTAATATCTTTCTCTGTGAAGGTTACTTTCATTTTACTATTATTTAATATATTTGAAGAACTTAAATTATTTGTTTAAGATATAAGCTAGAAAGGGATGATAAGAATCGATGTTAGTAAATATAAATCTCTATATATTTCTCTATCTAACTGCTATACAGTTAATCGCTTCAATATGATATTAGCTAGAAGCTAATGTGATATATAATTCAAGATAAAATCTAAAAAAGCTTCTAAGTTACTGGCGATATACGTATATGTCAGCATAGAGGGATCCAATATAGCTTCTACTACTCCCATAGAGGAGGGTTGATGGTGAATAGAAGTAGTTTGCCCATATCCAGTAACCAGTGTTAACATACTCGCTTCTGAGACGTGCTTCTATGAATAAGAGCATATATACTTGGTTAGCCTGTTCAACTCCTACTGATGCTCCCATTATTGTTGGTGCATTGTCCTTAATTTGACAGGCTATTTTCCACACACCGCAGAGGATGCCTAGCACATTTACCGATCCTGAGAATATTGGGTATGTGTTGAGGTCATTGATTACTGTAAATACATCAAAGTAAACATAGTTTTGGCTCTTGAAATCCCTGCTCCATGCCCAGTTGAGCATGTAATATCTCAGGGCATGTTCCAGGATTCCCTGGCCATCGTAGGGGTTTTGATCCTTCATGATGTAGCTGATCATCTGGTTATCCGCTATTGAGGGTCTCATAAGCGTCATATTGGCAAGTGTATTCGTTGGGGTTGATGTGCAGAATCCCCAGGGGCATGTCATTACATATAGCCTGTACCTCGCAGCTGCTATATCACCTAAAAAGCCTATTCCGAGAATTGCTGGAGGTGTGAAATCGATCCCAGTTCTAAATAATACATGCTGATCTAGCCACGTTTTGTCCTGTCTAAGCGCTATGGAGGGTCCCACAACTCTATAGTCTATAGGGGTTGATGGTGAAGCCACGCTAGCCGTTATCATGAAGTTTAGGCTGATAATCGATGTGGATCTATAGAGAGCCCTTAGAGAAATAGAATCTATTTTATCCGCCTCTGGCCCGCGAACCATAGCAGCAACTATTGGTAGGGGGACACCCATAATAGATCCGTAGTTTTCCTCTAGAACCCAGTAGTAGCACTCAGTATACCAGGGTACGGAGTTGCATGCATCGTTTATACTTCCAGGGGGCCATTGATTCTGGAGCTTTATATCTCCGGTAGCTATCCCTCTATTTTCTTGGCTTCTGCTATGGTTCGCTATGGGTTTCTTGGCCTCTAGATGCTCTGTGATTTCTATCGCTATGCTTTTGTTCTTTATTATTTCTTCTATTTTTATTGGCACTCCCTTGATGCTATCATATATTCCTTGATCCTCGTGTATTGCTCCTAACAGTATTATTCCTGGCGAGACATATTTCGGATCTGTGTTCCTAGACGCTAGATATTCCCTCCACTCCCTCGAGAAATCTCTGAGAATGCTGTAGTTAGCCCTTATAATACCTTGTCCCCCATAGATGCCTAGGCTTTTGATCTCGCCGCTGGGCATCCATGCATAGAGGCTATAGATAGCCTTCAAAGGCCTGCCAGAGCTGTCCTTCACCAGCAATAGGAACTCGGGCTCCGATTCAAAGGCCTGTAGAAGCCATGTGTAGCCTCTATAGGAGATAGATACATCGATAGATGGAAAGCGATCAGAGTATTCATATATAGAGGTGAGGGGTAGGAGGCCCAGGAATATCGAAATGGCTAGCAGAGCCATTATAATAGTGCTACTCATATCAACTAGACCAGCCATAGGGCCCAACACAATCCCCAAAAAAAGATTGGGGGCTAATAAGCATTCACATAGGCATCTCACGACTAGAAGGATTTAAAACTCCTTCAGATTCAATAATATTGACTTCCTTAAAGGCTAAAAATTATTGAAAATATGCAATACACTGCTGACTACTAAATGGTATGGATTTGAACTTGGCCAGGAAGTCGTGGATTTGTCTATAACAATAATATTTATTATGGAAGATTGACTTATATACCATTAAACTCTATCAATATTAGTTAAGCTGGAGGGTGTTAGTAGATCCTCGGTGTATGGAGCTGAAGAGGTTCTCCAAGCTGTTCTAAGGTGTGAGAACGTTTGTGAAATAGAGACTCTGTATCTGGATACTATTATCTCTAGGAGAAATATTCTCAAGGGAGAGCGCTGCTTTAAAGGTTAGGAACTACTGACTATTGGTGAGAAGAAATCTCTTCTCCCAGAGGTCATGGGTCTATATATCTTTTACCTTGTATATGCTTGGTGTGGGAAATATTCTCCTCTGGATTATGGTAAATGGTTTATACGGCATATGCATCGAGTTATAAAGATCTAGGCTTGGAAATAGGTTGAGAAGCTTATACAGCGTTGTAGAGAATAATGCATTAAGAGATGCACCGTTACATCTAAGTGCACATCCATATATACCTATATATATTGCGTATATATAGTATATATATTATAAATTTGATTCTCTGAGTAATACGATCATGATAGGATCCGCACCCCCTATGCTCATAATATGGAGCCCTTTGGAACCAAAGATCTAAGATCTCTTAATTGACAGTATTACACATAACGATCGCTGTATCGTCAACCCGTAAGTACACTAGGGTATGTAGCGATATACGGATAGATATGCTGGCCCATTATCTCACCAAGCGGGTGGGATAGTGACTATTATTTATAAATTTGAATGTGGGAGTTG
This sequence comes from Desulfurococcales archaeon, assembly GCA_032249275.1. Taxonomy (GTDB): domain Archaea; phylum Thermoproteota; class Thermoprotei_A; order Sulfolobales; family AG1; genus AG1. The sequence continues at coordinate 804 of JAVVGG010000095.1, read as the reverse complement.
GTGGATATGCTTGTTAACCAAAGATAGAGGATCGAGATATTGAGTATCTATGAAGCTCTGTATGGCAATACCTCCATTATGTTGATCTTAGATCATAGGTTTGTTTTGTAAAGCCCATATGTTGATTGATCAGGGGATCATCTCTCTATGGGTATTACTCTAGGATATTTTTTAATATTTTTAGAGATTATACCTAATTGTAGGGTTCTCTGCGGCATGGTGGGATCCTTGGATCTCTATTGATTCTCGGGATCATGATGCCCCGTAGATCTTTGGTTAAAATTAACCAGGTTTTGTTAAGTGCTAGTTAACAACACCATGGCTCACATCAGATCTTTACAGATCGATCTAGATCCCCCGAGATCCAATAACCACAAGAGAATCAACAGCGATCTAAAAAGATCTCCATGCCGTGCCAGAATAGACAGACACACAGCGACCAGATAGTATAGTCAATATAAACAGCATAGATAGAGATAAGTAAGGCAGTATAAATAATACTATGGAATACCTAATATCCATCAACGGGGAAGATCCCTGAGCTCTGTCGGGGATCTCATCCCAGCTGTTGATAATAATCCTTCTATTAGGAGAAGAGTTGCAGCAATGATATTATCTGATTCCGATGCCAGGCTCGCTGTCATAAATGCTCTCCTGAGGGATGCTGCTACTAGAAAGGATATAGAGGATCTGAGGAGCGATGTCGATAAGAGAGCAGAATCGCTGAGAACAGAGATCAAAAGCTTAGATGCGGAGGTTGCATCTCTAGCTGAGAGGGTTGCAAAGGTAGAGGGATCTCTAGAG
>JAVVGG010000094.1:0-6325 GCA_032249275.1 Desulfurococcales archaeon | reverse complement strand
TGTAAAATGAGTAAATCACGATAAAGTTAACGGGTCTCTAGGTATTATATAGAATGGTTTTTACTTCATATTCGAGCGCCTTCTTGTCAACTGATACCGAGTATGGCTTTGGAGATGGTGGTAGCGATCTCTTGTGCTCTGTATCCAAGTATCTTTTAATTATGGAGGCTCCTATATGCAGATCTATTCCGAGGGCTTTCGAAGCCTCGGCTAGCTTGTATCCCCTGTCAAAGACCAAGTAGAAGATCTGGTCTATGATCTCGTAGTCGGCTGGGAGCTCATCTCTCGCCCTATGCCCAGGATATAGCTGGGGTGATGAGGGCTTCGCATATATCCTCTCTGGCAGACCTAGCCTCCTACCCAGTTCTCTGACCTGTGTTTTGTAGAGGTGGGGTATTACCAGGAAATCGGAGGCTCCATCCCCGTATTTCGTGTAGTATCCGAGGAGCATCTCGCTCCTATCGGATGTGCCTGCTACCAAGAGGTTTTCTAGGTTTGCATGTAGATATAGAAGGGACATCCTAATCCTTGCCCTTAGATTCGCCAAGGCTATTCTGGTTGAGGGGTTCTCCTGAACATCGGCAGATCTCTTATACTCTTCGACGATCCCATCTATATTTATAACCTTATATCTAATGCCCAGCTTCTCTGCAAGCCATATAGAGTCTTCAACATCCTGCCTGGGTGTGAAGCTTGTGGGCATTATAAGCCCCAGCACCCTTTCAGATCCTAGAGCCCTCACCAAAAGGGATAGGGTTACAGAGCTGTCAACACCCCCACTAAGGCCTACCACCACCCCGGAGGCTCCTGACCTCTCTACATAGCTCTTGACAAAGCCTACTATCTCACCCACAACCTGGTCCCAGTCTAGGTTGAGGAGCTGCTTCAGAACTTCCATGTGCCCCCCACCGGTCTAAATGGCTTCTTAATAGCTTATATTATATAGTTCGGTAAATCCATAAATATTACAGCCATTGAGGCAGCGCTTCTAGTTTGGTTTAGTAATCATATGTAAACCTTTCATATATATATTCGATATGTTGGAGAATTTACACAAAAAAGCTGGAATCTATATCCATCCTCTCAGCTTCATCGCATTATAGACCCTCTCAACAGCCATTGTCTGTGCAGCAGTCCTGGGATCTATATCGCTTCTTCTGCTAAGATAGCTGTAGAAGGAGTTGAAGGCCTCAGCCATTTTATCCTCAAGCTTTCTTCTAGCATCTTCCTCAGCTAGCCACCCGCCCATTCTATTATTAACCCACTCGATCCAGCTGGCAGTTACACCTCCAGCGTTTGCTAATATATCTGGTACTATGAAGATCCCCCTTTTAAACAATATCTCATCTGCCTCAGGCGTTGTGGGGCCATTAGCTCCCTCAACGATCATCTTAGCCCTTATCTTCGGCGCATTATCAGCCGTTATAACGTTCTCTAGGGCTGCTGGCACCAGGATATCTACATCTAAGGTGAGCAGCTCGTCATTTGAGATCTTCTTTGCATCTTGATAGTGGATCACGCTCCCCCTCTCGCCCTTAACCTTCATGACATCCTCGATCTTGAGGCCCTTAGAATTATATATTCCTCCGCTTGTGTCGCTCACAGCCACTACTCTGGCGCCCCACATGCTTAGATAATAAGCAGCATAGGATCCAACATTTCCAAATCCCTGGACGGCAACACTCTTACCCTCGAGCCCGCCTAGGAGGCGCTTAGCAGCCTCCCTAGCAACTGTGGCAACGCCAAGACCTGTAGCTATGATCCTCGTGTTTAGACCTCCTAGGAGAGGGGGCTTGCTAGTAACAACCCCAAATATGTTTGCACCGGCTATTTTGTAGTACTCGTCAACATACCATGCCATGGTCTGGGGATTTGTATATACATCTGGAGCAGGTATATCCAGATCTTCTCCAACGAATCTGGCTAGCACCGCAAAATACCCCCTGCTGAGCTCCTCAAGCTCTCTAGGACTCAGCCTTCTGGGATCTACCTTCACAGCCCCCTTACCACCGCCGAATGGGAGTTGTAGGAGTGAGCATTTCCAGGTCATCCACATGGATAGAGCCATTACCTCGCCCATACTCGCCTCCGGATGGTACCTAACACCCCCCTTATAGGGTCCAAGAGCGCTGTTGTGCTGGGCTCTCCATCCTATGAAAACCCTTATCTTCCCATCATCCATCCTCACAGGGATCTTAACCTGGATAATCCTCTCATGGGTTTTCAGAGCTTCAAAGGCCTCCTCATCAAGGCCTAGAACATTAACGGCTTTTCTGAGCTGCATTACAGCAACTTCATAGGGATCGAGGGTTTTTTCCTCCAACCCCTTCACCATATTAAAAATCATACAAAGGAAAAAAGCTTGCCAACGCTGTTCACCTTCAATCAATTCGATCTAAAGATCCGTATTCATAGATCATTGTCCACAAGCTTATCCATATTATCCTCCGCGGGATACGCCTAACTTGGAAGCTTATGAGCCCTAGGATCAAAGCGGTGGTATATTTGATCATGTGCCACTTGCTCTGGAGCACAAACAATATAGTCGGCAGAAGCCTTGGCGAGCATCTAAACCCCCTTGTGATCGCCTCTATAAGGTGGATCATAGCTTCTATGGCATACCCGGCTATAATGGGTAGAAACGCTATATATGGTTTGAAAAGCTATATAGGGTTGAGATCAGCTGTCCTAGGCCTCTTAGGATTTGCCATCTTCAACATAGTTCTATACCAAGCCCTCGCATTGGCACCATCATCCCTCGTAGGACTTGCATATGGATTCACACCGATTGCGATAATAATAGTTGGTGCTATATTGAGAACCTCATATCCTAGATCAATACAGATCCTAGGATCTATACTATCATCGATCGGAGTCTTAACCCTCTTCCTATATAGAGGGTTATCTATCAGAGGGCTACAAGATCTCGCAGGCCTAGCCCTCGGCCTCATAACAAGCTTTATATGGGCAGTCTACACAGTGCTCCAGAAGAAGCTATACCCAGAAGGAGATCAAACAGCTCTCACATATGCATCCCTACTAATGGCGGTGGCGATATTGGGGCCATCTTCAGCCCCGTATATATATCTAGAGTTTCCGAGAATATCGAGACCAGAGATCCTCGCCCAGCTACTATGGATAGCTATACTACCAGGAGCACTGGCCTATTATATGTGGAACAAAGCAGTCTCTCTAGTGGGATCTGCCTCGGCAGCCCCCTTTTCTAACTTCCTACCAGTATTCACAGCAATACTAGGACACGTAATCCTGGGTGAGGAGCTAGGTATAGGGGATATCTTGGGAGGAGGACTAATAATAGCTGGCTCAGCGATCTCTATGTATGGAGGTAGTAGATATATACGCTCAGATGCTAAAGAGAAGGAAGTGTGAGCGATGAAGTGCTTAAGAAGAGATATTTATAGCTTTATCCATAATATTGTTTTAGGAGCAACATTGTTTGGGGCAATATATGGAGGATTTGGAGAAGACCTTAGAAAAGATCTTGGAAAAGAGATTGGATCTTCTAGAAGCAATGCTCATAAGACATCCAGAAGTGATCTATAACGCAATAGTAAAGATAACCCCTAGAATATCCTAGCAGCTAAGGAGGATGTTAAAAAGCTATAATTGTATCTCCCATTATCCATGATAAGATAAGAATCCTGAGAGAATAGTTGCAATAGCTAGGAACCTTGGGATCGAGATCTTCTATCCTAGGCTGAGCAAAGCCATAGGATAAACTAGAATTAACAAATTTAATAAAACAAATACTTATATACTTGACAACAGGGCAAGCCTCGTCCTTTAGGGCGGGGTATGTTTGTGTTTTTAAGCTTTCTAGGTAGATATCTATAGCTGTGATGAGGTCTATGTATAATGCTTTGATGGTTTGGGGGTTGATTTCTCGGCTGGGCACCCCGTTAGCGTGCCCCGATATCCCTAGGGGGGAGACCCCGAAGCGTACCCCCAACCCAATGATCTTGGAGATAGAAGCATTAATCCCCCACCAGAGGGCTAACACCCGAGACCCCATCATAAATAAGATGATCTTCTATAGAATTGAAAGATAGAATTGAAAGTTATTGTTGTGAGGATAAGGGCTCCAAATGCTGATAAGGCGATTGATATCGTCAAGAGCTGCGGGATCATTTTGTGTTCTGCAAGGTAGCCCACCATATATCCTCCAACTGCCGATGCTAATCCATAGACTAGGTGGTAGTATCCATAGGCAATAGCTTCTCTACCTCTTGCTAGATCCCCTACCACAGCTCTCTGTATACTATCCTCTATGGCTAGGACAACCCCTATTAATAGGAAGAACAGCTGGTTAACAGCGAATCCAAGTGCTATCATTGGTACCAGGGGGTAGTATATGTATATGGCTTTTATCCCAAGTCTATCATATAGCTCTCCAAGCGCTATTGAAGCCGTTATCTGTATAACCTGGATTGCTATGAAGTATATAGCCCCCAACACGGGATCTTCCCTCCCAACCCAGTATATTGCTATGAAAAGGGATACCAATCCCAGTGCGGGTGTTGAGACAGATATCACGTACCTCGTTAGGGGGCCCCTGAGGATCCCGAGGGAGATCCTCTTAGGGGATATTTCTATATCCTTGGGGTATATAGATCTGGTGTAGATCAGCATAGCTACGGAGATAAAGGAGAAGGTTGAGAGTGTGAGGAAGAGCATGGGTGAAAAACCATGTATATAGAGTATATATGCATCAATGGAGGGCCCAGCAACAGCTCCAACTTAGTCTAGCGCACCGTGGATGCCAAAGGCCCTTCCACTTCTACCCTCCTGAGCGATCCTGCTTAGAAGGGCATCTCTGGGCGGTGTTCTAAGCCCCCTAGCCATCCTCTCCATGACCGTGAAGATCGATGCGTAGATCCAGGCGGTCGCTATCGAGAGCATAGCTATCGAAAGCCCTGTGAGGACATAGCCTGAGATCGTTAGCCCCCATAGAAAACCATATCTAGAGGAGATCAAACCCGAGGCAAATCTAAGGAGATAGCTGAGAAACTCCCCAACCCCTCCTAAAAAGCCTACAAAGGCTAGATCAGCTCCTAGATATCCTAGATACTGTGGTAGCACAGATCTTGCCCCCTCATATGTCATATCTGCAAACATACTTACAATACCGAAGAGAATCACTATCTTCATATATCTCTTTATTCTTATCAAACCTTTTACCAGGTGGCAATTAATAAGCTTAGATCTATCCTAATTATTTTTCTTAACAAATAATGTGGGGATCGTGGTGGGCGGCGAGATCCTGGTGCTCTCGGGGGAGGCCCTTTCCAAGATAGAGGATCAGAAGATCTCTAGATTGATCGAAGAGTATAGAGGATACCCTGGAGAGGGCTACTGCGAGCTCGAGGACGAGATCCTCGTATGTGTAGCTTCGATACCCCGGTTACGCGGAGAACCACTCTCAGGGCTTATCCTAGTTAGGACAATATCTGCTGTAGATCCTAGGGGTAATAGGGTTTACCTATATGTAGAAGGTGGCGAGACCATAAGCGCGGAGGATATAGCTGGGAGGAGAAGGTCTGTGGATGCTGCTGAGGTGTTTCAGGCTATGCTAGAATATATGTATAAGGAGTATAGAGGGGTTCTAGATGAGATAGAATCCACTATCGATAAGGTTGAAGAGATGGTTGAAAGGGAGGAGCTGGTGCCTGTTGCGAGGGAGATCTATAGGCTTAGAAAGACTTTGATAGACATTAGAAAAGGGCTTAGAAACTATATACAGATGTTGAGACAGCTTCACGGCGAGCAGATGTTTGCTAAATATGTGAAGAACCATGGGAGGCTCTTCGAGCTGATAGACGAGCTCTCAATAGGGCTTGAAACCATCGAGGTCTATAGAGAGATGCTCATAGGCATTAGAGAGACACATGCAACCCTAGTTGGGTTGAAGCTCAACGAGGTTGTTAAGAGACTCACAGCTATAACGCTTGTACTCATGATCCCTACCCTTATAGCATCGATCTATGGAATGAACTTCGACACATCGTATCCCTTAAACATGCCAGAGCTCTCGTGGAGCTTCGGATACATATATGCTCTAAGCCTCATGGTGATATCATCTATAGCAGGCTATCTAATACTAAAGGCAAGGGGGTGGTTCTAACTTTCAATTTTATAGTAGATCATCCAATCTATATAGTCCCTTTTTGATCTTACTCAGTTCTATAGTAGATCAGATTTACCGCAATGCTTATATGCTGACCTCCTCCCTAACCTCAATGGATAGGGCTTTCAGTGAAAAAAGATGATCTGCTATAAAATTGAAATCAGAATATATTTTTATTTA
>JAVVGG010000093.1:0-6357 GCA_032249275.1 Desulfurococcales archaeon | reverse complement strand
ATAGGTGTCTTAGCCTCTCATCCCTCTTATACATTGCCTTAAGATACTTCTCATGGTATTCTTTCCATGTTGGGAGCCCAGCATTCCTAAGAAGATCTCTTATAGCCTGGTATGTAGCGATTTCTCTCTTCCACCAGTAGTATTCGGATTTGATCGTTCCTCCTTTGATAAGCATTGCTGATCCGTCCGAAATTGTAACAGCAAACAAGTTGTTAAGCCCCATATCAATGAAAGCCTCCTTATCCCCTATGGGATCCCTCTGCCTTATAGATCTATGATTAACGATCCTACCCTTTTTATCCTTGTAGTTGGGCTTTACATAGCCCCTCTTATTTGATTTAGGTGGCTCAACACCAACCTCTATTGGTACAAGGGCAAACCACCTACCATTAACATATATGATCTCAAGCCTTCCCTGTTTTCCTTCCCATCTTATTCTACCAACATATCTTATCCTGAGATTAAAGTCTTTGAGTACTAGGTAGCCTTCACCCTCGTTTGTAGGCTCTAGGTAGTATCTATCATTTCTAACGAATATATGTATCTTCTTCTCACCTGTAAGCCTGTTCTTCCAATATCCTGGTGGAGAGACCTTCTTGATATGCTTAGGTAGCCTACCCTGTTTCCTTAGATCCAGTTGGTTGAAGAACGCGTTCCAAGCCTCATCGTTCTTCTGTATAACTGCTTGAGCATTAACACCTAATGTCTCATTATACCTGTAGTAGTATTTCTTGTTAATCTCATAGTACTTCTTTCTTGATAGCTCTCCCTTGAAGAACGCCTGTCTCTTCTCATAGTTAAGCTCATTCCACAGCCTAGCACATGTCAATCCAATACCCATTAGGTTTTCATGCTCGTTTTCTGTAGGTAGCAGTCTTAGCCTAACAGTTCTACGGTTTTTCTTCAGCCTCTCCTCACTCCTCTCTCGGGGCTTGGAGGGGGTTGGGATGCCCATCCGCGGGTAATGATCGGGGAGTCGCCCCCTTGGGTCATCCTTTTAAGCACATTTACCCACAGATGGACACCCCAACCCCTGTATAACACGATACAAAGGTTAAAAAACATAACGATCCAAAGCCCCACCCCGCCTTAAAAGGCGAGGTTTGCTAAGCTGCATATCACCCTCACTTAAACCTGGATGCACCGGAAGGCTTAGAACCCTTTGCGAGGCTTTGAGAGAGTTTGGACAGCACTTCCTCATATCTAAGTCTTTTGTAGAAAGGCTGTATGTGGATCGGAATAGGGTAGTGGATCATAGCCTCTATGCCGTGTCTCCCAGGATGCTCTACAAGGATATCCCTAGATATTGGGACGTCATCCTCTAGAAATACGCCATATACATTATAGGCACACAAAGTTAAACCTATGCATCCGAGGCAATGATATTAGCCATAGCCCGAGCCCCCCAAAAGGGTATAGGGGTAACGCGCCTAAGACAGGGCGCAGGCTAAACCCTTTAAAAGGGGATATAGCCCAAACCTCCCAGCTCTAGGGAGCGGTGAAAAGGCCAGCTGGCTCTATTTCTTCTCCCCGTTATATTAGCCCCGATCACCCCTAGAATATCCCAAGATGATCTAGATCAAAAAATTTTGGGGTCAACAGGCATTGTGCTCATCAAAAACAAGGATCGAAAACTCGATCTTCGCTTAAACACCCCCTAAACATAAATGATAACACACAAATCAGATCTACTATAGAATTGAAAGTAAGGGATCATATTGGGTTAGATGTTGAGACTTGATGATACAGGTTTTTAGACATTATATATGCATCTTCTCCGTCGCTGTAGTAGCCCTGATAGATCCCTACTATCGTGTAACCCATAGATCTATATAGATTTATTGCAGGCTCATTACTCACTCTAACCTCTAACTTTGTCTCCATAGCCCCTTTCGCTCTGAATAGCTCTTCAAGGATCTCCATCAGCCTTCTCCCGACTCCTCTCCTTCGATAGTCGCTATGAACACATATTGAGACTATATGCCCTGTGCTGCCGAAGTTCTCTATAATCCCTATTGCATATCCCACTATCCTACCTTCTGATCTACATGCTATGAAGAGATCCTGGGAGAGTCTTAAATAGTATAGGAGGAGTCTCGGTGGATAGGGGTCTTTGAAGCACGTTAACTCAACTCTGTAGATCTCCTCTAAAAAGCTTTCAGAGGGGTTGTTAAAGCACTCTATATCGTTCCACCTCCACCGAAGCTTAACGTTGTCCAAGCTGGTCACCCTAGGATAGTATGTTTATAAGGGATAAGGCGAAGATCAGTATAAATCCTGCGGAGGTTATAGCCTGAAGAGACCATGAGAGTCTCTTAGGCGATACTATGTCGAGGAACTTACCCCCATCCGTTATATATAGAGGTGCTGCGTTTATAACTGCTAGGCTTATATTTATGATTGAGATCCATAGGAAGACTCTGATCAAGTTTTCAAGCCAGTACAGCCTTGTATAGCCATGATCGCCTATGCTCACCAGCGCAGCCATCGAGAGACCAAGAGCTAGAGGGGCTACGCTTAGATATATGCCAAGCCTAGTTGCGTTGGGAGGTTTATAGATCAAAACGTTATATCTAGACCCATTTGGGTATATACCATCGATCGATAGGTAGACACCTTTATCAGAGACTATGCTCTGCCTGTACAGCATAAAATCCTCTAGCCCCCTTATCGGGGTCCCATTTATGCTTAGAATCAGAAGCCCTGGTTGGATGCCACTAGCCTCGGCTATAGAGCCCTTCTCAACACCCTCGACAATCAACCCCTGTGAAACCCCTGCAAGTGGGGCATAGGATATGACACCCAACATGGCTCCTGTGGATACTGCGAACAGCAATATATTCATTAATATACCAGCTGAAAGGATCCTCCCAGCAGATATTTTAATACTCCTCAGCAGATCCTCCTCCTCGAGCTCCACAAATGCCAGAGGTATAAATAGTATTAGCCCTGCACCATAGCTCTTAATCCTCATCCCCTCAGCCTTAGCAGCTATAGCGTGCCCCAGCTCGTGAATCGTTACACCCACCCCTATCGCTATGAGGAGATATATGATATCCTCACCAGTTATTGTGATCCCCGGGATAATCGGGACTAGAGGTGATTGAGGTGTCTCGCCACCGCTTGAAACGGCTCCCAAAAACCTCGCAACGAATTCTATACCAACTACATATACAAATATATAGAATAGAGCCATGGATATAACCATCGCTGGTATGCCTATGGTGAAGAAGATCCTAGCCCTTCTAGATCCTAGGAAGATATTCAGAACATCGACCGAGCTTCTCCTCCTCAGGAGAATACCTAGGGGGATAGGGTCGAGGCCTATTTTTTCAAATAGCCTTCTAACCTGTGGAAGCATCGATGAAATGCCATATAGAGATAGTTCGATAGCAACTATTATGAGGATCAGTTGAAGGGGTTCCAAAACATATCGCCAAAGGATCTAATCTATGGGGGGTATAAGTGTTTCTACATCGAGGACCAATAAAAACCTCAGATCTATTGGCAGATGCTATATCGCCTCACCTTGCGATTACCTCTGGCAACCACCTCTTCACAGACAACGCCCTCCTCAGCCATGCTTCTTAAAGCCTTGTATATACCTCTCAGGGAATACCCCTGGTTCTCCCTCCATATCTCATAAGCCGTGGCCCTGCCGAGCCTTTCAAGGGTTTTCATAACAACCCTTCTAAGCTCGCTCCCACGCCTTCTACCAGATGTTCTATATCCTATGGTGATTATAGCAACAGCCTCGCCAAGCTGGCTGGCAACATGGTATCCAACAGCTGATAGGGGTGCTGTGTATATTCCTCTGTCCGCAAGTTCTTTGAGGCTCTTTATTATATCGAGGCCCTCGATCTCTACCAGCTTAACGCGACTCTCCCCCCTTATAACCTCAGGCACTGGGTCGCCTTTTTTGATGGCAGCAACCACCTCGTAATCTATATCTAAACCAGCCTCTTCTAGCTCTCGTATACCCTTTGCAAGGGAGATTGCGAGTACCCCTGTTTTAGCTGGTACAACCACGTATTTGAACCTGATCCTCCTCTCATAAAGCTCATACACTATAGTCTTTAGCCCCTCAATCGTGAGGGGGTTCGAATATTCTATAACAGCTGTCTCAGGGTTTTTATTACATGTAGATACCTCGCCCTTCTCAAGCAGGTATAGGAAATCTTCAAAGCTAACCTCTAGAGGATCTTCAACGCAATATATAGTCTCGTATACCTCTGAGTTTGCTAGATAATATGCCATTGATCTTGTAAATGCCTCTTCATACTTGATAGCAGCCCTTTTAAGCCCTGAGCTAGCTATGTAGGAGACTATTACTGCAGAGGCTCTATCAGCATAGCTTCCAGTGGGGTTGAATCTCTCATTCTTAACGTATATCTTTCCAATCCTCGAGATGGGTGTTAACCCCTCACCCCTAGAGATCCTTTTACTAAGCTGTGGGAGTAGAGAGCTATACCTCCATATACCAGGCAAAGAGTGGTCTGGTCTAAACCTAGAATCCTTATAGAATATAAGGGGCAGACCGCCGCAGAATGGGCATCTAGTCTTGAGATAGCCATCACCTAGATCCCTGCCACATCTGCTACATCTAAGCACAGCACCGCCCAAATGACATGCCCAGCTACTTCCTGGCAAGGCTCAGGAAATAGCTATAGATCTTCATATCACCCACTATCTCTGGGTGGAAGGACAGCGCTAACATGCCTCCTTGCTGAGCAGCCACTCCAACCCTTCCAGCGATAGGATGATCTATATACCCCAATATCTTAGCATCGCCCCATACCTCAACAATTGCGGGAGCCCTGATGAAGGCAACGCTAGCCTCTCCCACCCCATCTAGGCTTATCCTAGCCATGAAAGAGTTTCTCTGCCTGCCAAATGCGTTTCTGACAACCCCTATATCCATGAGCCCTAGTCTATACTGCCCGGTCTCTCCAACTACTCTATCAACAACTTTTTTAGCAAGTAGAATTGCCCCCGCGCAGGTTCCCATCACGGGGACACCGGATCTTACCAGCTCTGAGATAGGCTCGCCTAGATTCCTCGCTGAGATCAGGTTCCCAATGGTTGTCGACTCTCCCCCAGGTATTATAAGGCCATCGATCCTGGCGAGGTCTCCAGGCTTCTTAACATATACAGCCTCCACACCAAGCTCCCTGAGGATCTCTACATGTTCGAGAAAATCCCCCTGCAGGGCTAGAACACCTATCCTCAAATTACACACCCCTCACCTGCATAAGCTGCTCTGGCTTCAAACTCCTTATATCTATCCCCATCATAGCCTGTTTCTCCGAGACCATCTTCTGGGCCTCAACAACCACCTCAGGATCGTCGTAGAATGAGGTGGCAAGCACGATGGCCCTGGCCCTCGCCTCAGGATCGCTGCTCTTAAATATCCCCGAGCCAACGAATACTCCATCAGCTCCTAGCCACATCATGAGTGCAGCATCGGCAGGAGTAGCTATGCCGCCTGCTGCGAAGTTAACTACAGGCAGCCTTCCAAGCCTAGCTGTTAGGAGTGCAAGCTCATATGGAACCCCATTCTCCTTGGAATAGACCCATATAGCCTCGTAATCCCCACTCAGATAGTGCCCCCTGAGCATCGCTATATCTCTGTTAACGAGCTTCATATGCTTAACAGCCTCAGCAACATTCCCAGTTCCAGGTTCCCCCTTAGTCCTGATCATCGAAGCACCCTCGTAGATCCTCCTCAGAGCCTCTGGAAGACTTCGAGCACCATTGACAAAGGGTGTTTTGAAAGCCCACTTATCTATATGTGCCTTCTCATCAACAGGTGTGAGAACCTCGCTCTCATCTATCAAGTCAACGCCTATCTCCTCGAGAAGTCTTGCTTCTTCAGAATGCCCTATCCTACACTTAGCAGATACAGGGATTGTGATTGCATTCATAACCGATTCAATAACCTTGAGATCAGCTGTCCTCGCAACACCACCAGCCATCCTTACATCGTAGGGGAGCTTATCGAGAACCATCACGCCCACAGCACCAGCATCCTCAGCAATCTCAGCCTGCTTATCGCTAGTTACATCCATTATTACACCGCCCTTGAACATGGATATAAACCCATATTTAACAAGAGAAGTAGCCTCCTTTAAGGGGATCATCTCAACTCCTGACTCCTTAGCACGATCTCTATGCTCTAGAAGAGAATATAATAGATCCCTCAATCTCTCGAGAAATATATAGGCATCCACCAGCTTCAAAGGGATCACCGCTACAATATTTACTTGAAGAAATTGTTAAAGCTTGTTGAACGTACAACAACGCATAGTCCTAACACTTAATCTTCTACTAGGATCTCGAACACTATACCCCCTTCTC
>JAVVGG010000092.1:0-6396 GCA_032249275.1 Desulfurococcales archaeon | reverse complement strand
ACCTCCTGCAGGGTTATCTCTTTCCACGATCATCAGGTTGGGGCTGTATCTTTTTCATGGTAGTAGAAGTCTTTTTATATTCTTTCATTATTAATTAATGGTTAGAGTAGAGGTTTAGGAACAAAGAGAGGCCCATGGATAATGGCTAGGAGGAGGAAAAAGAGGGATAAGAGGTGGATGTGGGTTGCAAAGCCAGGAGATAAGATAGTTGTTAGTAGAACCGCTATCCTGCCTTCAAAGCAGCTATCTAGGAGAGAATTCAGAGCATTGGAAGAGATCGTGAATATATATAGCAAGATGCTTGGAGATGTGCTTCCCCACGCATCCAGGAATATTATCGAGAGCTACTATAGGCTTAAGAATGAAAAGTACCACGAGCTAAGGAATATCTATCCCAATATTCCATCCCACTATATACATGGGGTTTGTCAAGATGCTGTTGAAAGGGTATCCTCTCTAAGGAGGAACAAGGCTGGACAATATGCCGAGGAGATCTTCGACGAGCTTGTTAAGCATCTAGGTCTGGGGAAAAGGGGTCTTAGGGGTAGGAGGATCGTGAGATATCTCTGGAGGAGATCTTGGGAAATAGCTCGGCACCAGGTTGATCTTGAGATGATGGGGGCAAACTAGTGCCTAGGATCAATAGTGTTAGCCTGTGGCTAGTCGACGATCATGTGTGGAAACCAGTAAACCCTACGAAGATCAATATAAATGGTGTTGAGAATATTTTCTTCACAAGCATTGCTATTAACACCCATAGGGGTTGGGTGCACATAGATCTTGAGCCTTCTAAGGAGTTCTACAAGCTACTTGCAAGAGGCTTTAAACCAACATCCCATGCTAAGATCAAGCTTGATAGGAGGAGTAGGAGAGTGCTTTTCCACCTATCCCTAGAAAAAGAGATCGAGATCTACAGGCCAGAGAATGTTAAGCCTGTTGATGTTAATGAGAATTCTGTAGCAACCCTATACGAGGCATTCTCAATAATCCTAGAAACAGATCTTGCAGAGACTACTCTGGGCTATAGCTATAGGAAGAAAAGCATCCAGAAGAGAAATGGATCTAGTAGCAGAGAGACTAGAAAGGCTATGAAAAAGCTTAAGGAGGGGAAAAAGAAGAGGGACTATAGGATGAAAACAGCAAACCTAATAGTGAGAGATGCACTGAGGACTAGGGGCGTTATAGTTATTGAGAGAATATCCGGGGATGATATAAGGGTTATGATCGCTAGGTATAGGAATAGGCTGTTGAGGCATAGGATATATCAGAGTGCATTGAAGGGAGAGCTGAATGCAATAATAGATAAGGCTAGGGAATATGGTGTGCCGGTATTGATGGTGGATCCCAGGAACACATCTAAGATCTGCCCAATACACAATGCCCCGATAGAATATGGGGAGGATAGAATAGGGATCTGCAGCAAAGGTGGTGAGAGATGGCATAGAGAGGTAGTAGCATTGATCAACCTCTATTTAAAAGCCCTCGAAGCCCTATATGAGGGCCCTGCCCAGAAGGGCTTCGGGGTTCTAGGCATAGATGGGAGCCCTTTTCCGCTGGGCTCAACAGCCACCAGTGAGCCCATAGAGATCCCTAGGTCTCTGTGGGGGAGGTGGAAGTCCCTCGAGAACCACAGGGATGCTATAGCATCCCTATGGATCAAAAAACACAGCAACACAAAACAAAAGAAAATCAATGACAATCAATGATCATCGGGGGACAAGCGGTAATGGATGGGATCTTCCCCCTACCAGGTCATCGAGGGATTCTAAGTCTCTAGAAGTTGGCTCTAGCATCATGGCGAGAACCCCGAAACATAGGGATCTCCAGGGTTTAAAAGCCTAAGATCCTCAGCCTTAGAAAGGCGATGTTTGCTAAAACTGCAATATCAAGACACATCATGATTAACATATAACCCATGCTCCCGGCCGATAATAGCATGCTTTTCAAGCTAGTATTCACTAATACTATATTTACCATCGAAGGTCTCTCTTTCAAGGCGGGGAGCGGGTAGCGTCTCCCTTGCATATCTGCTAGGCTCATAGCTTAGGTATAGGTGTGTTCCCAGGGTGTAATGAGATGGTTTAAAAGCGATGCGCGATTCCTTTCTAGTAGATATGAATGTCTCCACGATAGATGAGTGCATATAACATGAACAACACATGCTATCATATGTTTCTAATTTTATTCAGACAGGCTTTTAATAGTACTTGGTGTTAGAGGTGTTGATGATTATAGCGGCGGGAAGATCCTCTCTCATTAAGCCTGTACTTGGCGTTGGGATACCTTTGCTAATCCTCTATTTTGTCTCGGGAGGTTTTATCCTATATTTAAATAGCGTTTTAATCGCGATCGTCTCAACCCCTGTTATTAAGCTAGCTGTTGAGATAGGCATTCTATCTCTTGCTTTCTTTTTAGAGGTGAGGGCTGTTTATAGGGAGGTGGCTAGCAATTCTTTAAAGGCTTTTCTCATCACAGTCTTTTTGATCGTGGGTCTCTATTCCCTAACTAGCCTTTGGCTCTTTATTCTGGTTAGCATTTTGGCTCTTATCACGGTTCTTCTAGCGTCTCCGCCATATCTGGGTAGGAGGGAATGGGCTCTCCTTATTTCTGGATTAGCTGTCTCCTACACAGCACTTGTGATTCTATCGCTATATACCCCTATAGATAGTGGGGCTAGGATCGAGGTTGTGGATATCCCAAGGGCTATAGATGTTAATGGTCTAGCCAGGTTTATACCCCTTATGACAGCCTATGTATATGCTGTAGATAGAATCCAGGTGCCCGGCTATAGCATATACCCTGGAGATGCATATGTTTATTTCTTCAACATGAGTCTAGTATATAGCAGGGCTATCGAGCCTTACACGATCTGGAATAGGCTCTTCAGAGGCCCTGTAGGCGTTGCAATAGTACATGGCGATAGCTATCCACCTAATGTAGAGATTATTCAGAGGGATATGGTCTGGGGTCTTAGGAACATGAGGTTTCAGGGATATATAGACGATCTATATAGAGAGGTGGTTTTAAATGTATGCATATATTGCAGGCCCATACTAAATAATGCGCCGGTCACAGTATATAGGGATGAGATCCTAGTACTCATACCGATAGTAGCCTGGGATAGAGGGCTGCTATATAGCATACCAATACTCAAGGGCTATGCCGTGGTTCACCAGAACGGCTCAATAGAGGCGCTGACCCCCTTGGAAGCCATGAGAGATCCTAGGTTCTCCGGGATACCCTTAGTGCCGGAGCAGGTAGCTAGGGAGTGGGCTGAGCTGGTTAGGCATCGTGTGGGATTTCTAGAGTACTATATCTTCCAAAGAACATTTATGATCAGGGATGTGGGGGAGAATCCACAGCCATATCTAACAATCGATGGCAATGGGAATAGCTGGTGGGTATTCGTTGCAGAGCCTTCTGGAGATGTCTACAGCGCCAAATACATACTATATATAAATACATCTACTCCGAAACCCTCTATCTATATCTATACCCTCCAACAGCCTGCAATAGGTGTTAGCAGGGTTGAGAGCTATGTAAAGCAGATATACCCCCAATATGATTGGAGCCAGCTTAGGGTAGAGGAGCCGATCCCGGTGATTCTAAATGGAACGATATATTGGAAGGCGACTGTGGTTACGAACGACTATAGAGGCTTGGTATCGGTTGTGCTGATAGACGCTAAAACAGGGCAGGCGAGAACAATTTCTCTAGCAGATAGGAAGAGCTTGAGCTACGTGGACGCAATGAACACATTGATCCAGGGAGGGGTAGGGGGTATAGAGAAGGAGGGGAGACAGGATATAGTTAAGAGGATTGAGAACCTCGAGAAACTGATCCAGAGCCTTAGGAGCTACCTAGACGAGATTGAGAAGGAGCTGGAAGAGCTCAAGAGACAGATAGGGGGTGGATAGGGCTATAAGCTATTCTCGGGCTGTTTTATCCATATCTAGACAGGTACTACTAGATCTTCTAGCTCGTCTGGATAGTGGGTTATGAACTCATATCCATCCCTCGTAACAACTATTGTATCAGAGTGTCTGAACCCGCCTAGTCCCTCAACATAGATCCCTGGCTCAACGGTCATGACTATTCCTTCCTCCAATATCCTGTTATCTCCTATGTCGAAGAATGGTGCTTCGTGGTATTCTAGGCCTATTCCATGGCCTGTATGGTGTCTCCAGTAATTCATAAGGTCTTTCTCTTTGAAGAATCTCCTTACATTTCTATCTACATCGCTACATCTCACGCCGGCCTTTATGCTTTCCAGAGCTATTTTTCTAGCCTCCATCATTAGTTTGAAGTATTTCTTCTGCTCCTCAGATGGTTCTCCAACGATCATTGTTCTCTCTAGCTCTGCCCCATAGCCGCTTATAAGGGCTGTTGCACCCGTGACTAGCACATCTCCCTTCTTTATGATTGCATGTATTGTTAGGGAGTGTGGGTAGTATGAGTGTTTCCCAACCTGTCCTCTAAATCCCGCCCTTGCTCCCGCGTTCCAACCAGCTGGCCTATAGATCTCCCTAATGGATCTAGCCATTGCTAGGGTTGCCTCCATGCTAGCCCTCATAGAGATCTCATCCTCATAGAGCCCCGGCCTTGTATATTCCTGGAGGAGTCTATGGGCTAGGGCTGCCCACTTGGCGCTCTCCCTTAGGAGCCTGATCTCCTCCTCTGACTTGATCATCCTCATATTCTCTATAAGATCCCTCTCATAGCTATAGCTAGCCTTGAGAACCTCGCTGAGTCTTGGCCCTCTATAGCCGAATATATGCGCATATCCATCAACGTCAAAGCCTATCCTCTTCCCCTCAAGCCCGAGCCTCCTCATATACTCAGCTATAACTATCATCGGGTGCTTCTCACCTGGATATTCGTCATAGCTATAGACCTGATCAGCGTAGGAGTATTTCTGGGCGTGCTCATATTCAAGCCTTGGCACAAACAGGATCTTCTCTTCATTGGAGAGTATGAGGGCTGCGATAGGCCTTTCAGTTGGTATGTGGAAGAAGTTAGTAGTATAGGCTATATTAGCCGTTGAAACCAGGTAGAGAGCATCCAAACCCTTCCTAGCCATCTCAGATGTTATAGCCATAATTCTCCTCTCAACTTCCTTCCTCGAGATAACAAGCATAGAATCACCAGAAAGTATATCGGTAAAACCTATAAAAACAAAAATTATTTTCTATATATGGGATGAGGTTCTTTTCGGGGACCAGATCGATGAAGAGGCGGATATCCACCGACCGATGGTGATGAAGGCCTATATTGTGAAAGATGATCGAGGATCAAGCGTCTGATCCTGTTAAGGCTTCGACAAGGCTTAACCCCGATCCAACTCCTCGGTATCTACCTAAAGAAACCTATCAAGCCCACAACTATGCTCCATAGGAGTTAAGGGACCATATTCAGGCTGAGGTTAGCTGGCAACCTAGATCTGGCGAGTGCAACTCTATCAACATATTCAATACCTCTGAAGATCTCAGATACTATAGCTATGTCTACATAACCATCTGACCTCCTCCCCGTCCTAAAGGGCGAGGCTTTAAATTGTAAATATTCCGCAGGCTGAGGGCACGCCCTAGCGATAACCTCTGAGAAGCCCTAAGAGGATCCCATAGCCGCCCAAAACCCCACGCACAAGGCTTATCAGGACAGGATCTAGAGAGATTCCCTATCTTATTTTCAAGGAATATCGGGGGCGTGAATGTACCGAGGCATCCCTTTTCAACCCTGTTAAAAGGGTATAGCCAAGCTATGCGGTAAATATCCTTTTAGGGATATCGCCCTTTTCAATGGGCGCTGCTAAAATGCTCCCTAGCCCTGCTTTATAAGGGCTGACAACAGGGCAAGCCTCGTCCTTTAGGGCGGGGTATGTTTTTGTAGGGTTTTCATCCTGTTATTTAGTGGGGGTCGGGTCTCGGTGGGCAAATATTCTAGTAAGATGTCCGGTGGGGGAATCCCCGAGGCGTGCCCGCCAGAGACTCCGACCCCCTCCAAGCATTCAGAAAAGAGATAGAGAAAAGGAGAAAGAGCAAGCGGAGAACCAATAGAGTAGCTCTATTCCCTAATAGATATGAACAAGAAACGCTATTCGATATAGGCTTGGCATGTGCTAGGCTGTGGAGCGAGCTCAACTATGAGAAGAGGCGGGCATTCTTCAATGGAGAGCTTACAATAATGAAGAGGGATGAGACTAACAAGAAATACTACCACAGATATAAGGGGGTTCTCGGTGTTAATGCTGGTCAGGTTGTTAATAAGAATGACTAGGCTTGGAACGTCTTCTTCAAGCAACTGGATCTAAGGAAACAGAGAAGATTGCCACCTCATATTAAGAAGTTATCTCCACCAGGCTATTGGAAGGATAGAGAGACTGGTGAGAAGAAGATA
>JAVVGG010000091.1:0-6401 GCA_032249275.1 Desulfurococcales archaeon | reverse complement strand
ATCTAGAACAACGAAGATTTACAACTGAAAGCCTCGCCCTTCAGGGCGGAGATGGGGATTTATAAGCTTTCTATGGTTTAATCTTTGGAGCCCGGGATGATGGGCTCCTGGGGGATCTCTGACCACCCCGACTGCCCCCCAAATGACAGATGTAAACCCGAAGATATGGGGGGAACCTATGATCCGCCTGAAAGGAATGAAGATCAAGATGACGACCTGAAGGCGGGAGAGGAGGTCAGCACCATAACTAGCGTTTCCTCGCTAACAGAGGTGTTATGAGTAGGGACTAACTCTTGGCTTAGAGTCATTAGTCTCACCTACACCTCGTGGAGACTCTGTGAAGTCTAGTGCTGGAGCTTCCACTCTGGGCCGGCTCTATATCTTACCGCATAGCTGATCGCTGGTGCCCTACATCCTAACAAATGGCCATGCATACAATGTATTTAAACAAGAAATAGCCTGCGAGCCCATTAACCTGGTAGAGATATATAGATGTAGATGAGGAGAGCTAGACCATGGTGGAGACTAAGAAGTTAAGGTCGCCGATAGTTGTTGTCCTAGGCCATGTAGATCATGGGAAGACAACTTTGTTAGACAAGATCAGAGGCACAGCTGTCACCAAGAAGGAGCCTGGTGAGATGACACAGCATGTAGGGGCTAGCTTTGTGCCAACCCATGTTATAGATGCCATAGCAGAGCCTCTTAAGAAGTTCATAAGATTCAGGCTTAGAATACCGGGGCTCCTCTTCATAGACACTCCTGGTCATGAGGCGTTTGCTAATCTAAGGCGTAGAGGGGGATCTATCGCGGATCTAGCTGTTCTTGTAATAGATGTAACAGATGGTGTGAAGCCCCAGACCGTGGAGAGTGTTGAGATATTGAAGGAGAGAAATGTACCCTTTGTGGTTGCAGCCAACAAGATCGATAAGATCCCTGGGTGGAGATCTGAGGAGAATTCCAGCTTCATGGATAACTCTAGAAAGCAGGATAGAAAAGCTCTTGACACGCTAGATAGAGCGATATACACTATCGTCGGAAGCCTAGCGGGGCTCGGTATAGATGCAGATAGATTCGATAGAGTGAGAGACTTTAGAAGGGTGGTTCCTATAGTCCCCATATCAGCAAAGACAGGGGAAGGGATCCCGGAGCTCCTCGCAGTACTAGCAGGGATCGCGCAGCAGTTCCTCGAAGAGAGGCTGAGATATGTCGAGGGTCCCGCAAGGGGGGTGGTGCTCGAGGTTAAAGAAGAGCCTGGTCTAGGCATGACTATAGATTCTATAATATATGATGGGATCATAAGAAGGGGCGATATAATTGTTTTAGGGGGCTTCGAAGGCCCCATCATAACCAAGGTAAGGGCCCTCCTGCTGCCAAAACCCCTAGACGAGATGAGAGCTCCAACAGATAGATTCACACCTGTTGAAGAGGTATATGCTGCTGCAGGGGTTAAGATAGCTGCTCCAAACCTTGAAAAAGCAATAGCCGGATCCCCTATCTTTGTTGCAAGTAATGAGGAGGAGGTTAGCAAGCTAGCGTCGAGGGTGATGGAAGAGATGGGATCCCTGAGGATATTCTCCCAAGAGACTATAGGGGTTGTTGTTAAGGCCGACACTTTGGGCACCCTTGAAGCCCTAACGTCGATGCTTAAGAGGAGAGGCATTAAGATAAGGATCGCAGATGTTGGGCCTCTGACAAAGAGAGAGGCTATAGAGGCCTCGATAGTGGCTAAAGAGGACAGATATCTAGGTGTAGTGCTTCTCTTCAACGTGGGTGTTAATCTGGATGCCGAGGAGGTAATAAAGACCCAGGGGATCAAGGTTTTCTCGGGGAACATCATATACAGGCTCGTCGAGGATTATATAGAATGGGTGAATGAGGAGAAAAAGAGAGAGAGGGAAAGAGAGCTTGACAGGCTTGTCAGGCCTGGAAAGATAAGGGTAATACCTGGCTATATATTTAGAAGAAGCGATCCAGCGATCGTTGGGGTAGAGGTGTTGGGAGGAGTTATAAAGCCGGGATATCCCCTCATGAGATATGATGGAAGAAGCCTAGGATACATAATGCAGATCCAGGACACAGGAAAACCTATCCAGATAGCTAGGATAGGCATGTCGGTAGCAATATCCATCAGAGGAGATATTCTTGTAGGAAGACATATTGATGAGGGAGATATAATATATACAGATATACCTGAGAGTCACGTAGAAGAGCTTGTCAACAAATTCTCACAAGACCTCAGCGATGATGAACTATTGACTTTGAAAGAGATTGTGGAGATTAAGAGAAAGATAAATAGGATGTTCGCAACCTCAGCATATCTTAAGCTTCAGCAGATATTAAGCAGAAGATCTTCTAAATAGAATTTTCAAGGACCGATTCGATTAAATCTAATTTCTATATCTTCTTGAATCTAGTTTATATATTAGCATATCCACTATAGGGAGACTGATAGCAGCTATAATACTCGGTTCAAATAATGCAGTTCAGTTGTCATATTATAAGGAGTAGCTAGGAAATTCTAGAAAAATCTGTTGGTTTGAAATCTATTTGATCCTCTGGAGATATTTAGGCGGTATCTGCTCAATATTAGCCTTGATAGCCTTTACACTTTCATCAAACATCTTCTTCTCCTCATCTGTGAATGAGAGCTCTAATATCTTTTTAATGCCACCCCTACCAAGTATTACTGGGAGACTCACACATACATCTCTATATCCATACTCTCCTTCTAGGCAAGCGCTTGCGAGGAACACCTTGTTCTGATCTTTCTTTATAGCCTCAGCCATTATTGCTAAGCCAGCGCCAGGCCCATAGCTAGAGCTATATCCCCTAAGCTCTATAATTCTTGCCCCAGCCTGTATGGTCTCTTTAGTGATCTCCTCTATCTCTTGCCTACTCAGCATCTCCGTCAGGGGCTTGCCCATCACAGTTGAGAGCCTTGGCAGAGGGAGCATTCTCTCTCCATGCTGCCCAATAACTATTGCTTCGACTGATGCAGGCGATATAGAGAGCTTCCTAGATATATAGTACCTCATCCTCCCAGCATCTAGCACCCCGCTAAAGCCTATAACCCTCTCTCTAGGAAGACCGGAGACTTTATAGAGAAGATAGACCATAGCATCTAGAGGATTAGTTGTTATTATATTTACAGCGTTTGGTGCATACTCCAGCACGTTTCTAGCTATTTCAACAACAACCTCAGCGTTCTTAGCCACCAGCTCTTCCCTCGTCATGCCAGGACCTCTGGGAAATCCTGCTGTTATGAGCACTAGATCCGCCCCGCTTATATCCCTATAATCGTTAGATCCATAGACAGTAACGCTCTTACCTAGTATGGAGAGAGCATGGGCGAGGTCTAGGGCTTCTCCTTGGGGTCTCCCCTTGATCACGTCTATCAATACCATATCATCGAGTTCCATCATAGATATATACATAGCTGCGGCAGTACCAACCCTGCCGGCACCGATTATTGCAATCAATCCTATTGTCCCCCAGATATAACTAGACTAAACAAGTATAAATCCAGCAGATCTAGTGCTTAAGAAAAATATCCTACGGTGTAAACATAATATATTAAAAGAACCCATATATAGATTCCTGGGAGGATATGGTATCGCAACACATTATAGATGACGTGGCGAGGAGGATAGCTGGGGATATTGTGTGGAGCAATGACGTTTCTATGGGGCTTAAGAAGTGGAGAGAGATCTTTGGTGCATCCAAAGGTGACATAGCAAAGCTTATGGGAGTATCTCAGAGCGTTATAAGCGACTATGAAAAGGGCAGGAGAAGCCCTGGAGCCAAGTTTGTTAAGAGATATGTTGAGAGTCTAATCAGGTTTGATGCTATGAGGAGCTATCAAACGGTAAAAAACTTAGCTAGATCTTTTAGCCTTAATATAGAGGCTATCCTCGATTCAAGGGAATTCGAAGTCCCCATGGGGATAGATACGCTTGTGACAAGGGTGAAGGGGATATTGCTAAATGCCACATATAAGCATAGAGAGCTCTACGGCTACACGATAATAGACTCGATAAAAGCGATCTCAAGCCTGTCAGGCAACGAGTTCTGGCAGATAATGGGGATGACGTCAGAGAGAGCACTGATATTCACAAAAGTCACTACCGGGAGATCCCCCATGATTGCTATAAGGGTTGCCCCAATAAAGCCAGCTTCGGTGGTTCTTCACGGTACAAAAAGGGTGGATCCTCTAGCAATATACTTAGCAGAAGCAGAAGGGATACCCCTGATACTATCTACCGCTGAGAGCGTTGAGGAGATAATAAATAGTTTGAGAAGCTATGCACAATACTCTTATCAGCTATATTAATTATCCATCCGCTAGAGAGTAGAGCTTTTGGTTATAATTGCTGGCCGCAGATCGGGGAACCCTCTATAAAATCATCTAGATATATTCATCCTATTTCACGATATATCTGGGAGATGCTATTGTCTTCTTCAGATACCTTATTGGAGGTTCCAATAGATGATCCTCAATGCGGTGTTGGAGGTATAATGAGAGTTATGAAGAGAAGAGATCCTGTTGCCGGGGATCAGATCTCCATAGCTATTATATGTCCTGAGCATGGTTATAAATATTTTGAGGAGATTCCAGAGAATATTGGTGAAGAGAAGATGGTTGTAATTGAGATTAACAGTCCCAGCGATCTATCGAGGAAGTTTCTGAAGTCAAGAGATGCTATAATATATATCCCTGAGATAGGTCTTGTAAGCACTCCTAGATCGGCAGCTGTGGATGAAATCACAACAGTTGATGGGCTTCTAGAAAAATATATAGATCATCTAGAGCCTCTGTGTGGTGAAACAGAGAATCCTGAAAGATGTCGTGAGGTGGTTGAATGGATGAAGAGGGCTATGAAGGGTGAGGAAAGGTTTACATTAATAATAGAGGA
Organism: Desulfurococcales archaeon; assembly: GCA_032249275.1. Classification (GTDB taxonomy): domain Archaea; phylum Thermoproteota; class Thermoprotei_A; order Sulfolobales; family AG1; genus AG1. The sequence goes on along the minus strand of JAVVGG010000091.1, from coordinate 1,488 downwards.
TCCATCAGGTAGATCAAGAGAGCTCGATATAAAGATGTAAAGGGTTTTAGAGGTGCTATGCTTTGGAGGAGACACCGGATAACGTATTCTTCATATGCAGATCCTGTGGTTGGAGGGGTGAGGAAAGGCTAAACATACATTCATGCCCGATATGTGGCTCGCCCTTAGAGCTTGAATATGTGGTTGAAGAGGCTCTTCCGGAACCTGAAGAGCTTCTCAAATGTAGAAGCGGCATATGGTGTTTCTCAAAACGTCTCCCGAAATATAGGTATAAAGTCACCCTTGGAGAAGGTATGACAAGGGTTATAACTGCTAAGCTTGAGGGCTTAGATATCATGATCAAGGCTGAGCATCAAAATCCAACTGGGAGTTTTAAGGATAGGGGCTCTGCCCTTGCCATCTCAATGGCTCTTTCTAGGGGGGCTAGGATAGTTGTAGAGGATTCCTCGGGAAATGCTGGCATAGCCACCTCCTGTTATTCAAGGGCCTATGGGTTGAGAGCTGTTATAGTGGCTCCGAAAACCGCTCCCAAGGGCAAGCTTGATCTTCTGAGGCTATGTGGAGCTGAGATCGTACTAGCTGAGACTAGAGAACATGCTGCCAATCTAGCCCCTAAAATTGCTATTGAAAAGGGCGGGGCATATCTCCCTCACACATGGCTGCCCCACTACGTCGAGGCTATGAAGACTATTGCATATGAGATCCACTACCAACTAGACGAGCTTCCAGAAGCAATATTTATCCCCACATCTAGTGGAACGCTTCTCCTAGGGCTGTATCACGGATTTAAAGAGCTTGTGAGACATGGATATAGAAAAAAGATCCCAAGGCTCATAGCTGTCCAAACAACAAGCTTTCACCCCATCTATAGAGCCTTAAAAGGAGAAGAGCTACCCTCTGAGGGCGAGAACTTAGCAAATGGGATATCACTTGACAAGCCTCCCAGACTTAAACAGATGATCGAAGCTATCAAAGAGACATCGGGAGATGTGATTGTTGTAAACAATAGTGAGATAAAACATTCTCTAAATTTGCTGCTAGCTAGAGGCCTTATAGTTGAGCCGACATCGGCCACCTCCATAGCAGGTTTTATAAAGGCTATACAGAACGGTTTTAACCTCAGCAGCTCAATGGCTATTCTCACAGGATCAGGACTTAAGATGTCGCAGAGACTCGCTGAGCTCATAACCCATGAAGCCCCATCCTTCTAGCTTGCATTTTTATGATCGAGTATAGTTGTTTATAAGCTTCCTACCCTCCTAGCAAGATATAATGCCTCAAGAAACTGTTTTGGTTTTCATAAAAGTTTATAGGGGTTGATATATTCTTTTTATGGAGCGGTTTTGCTGAGACCTAAGAAGGTTTGCCAGATCCTTGAGCTTGTCAGGGCATATTCTGTACCTCAGGGATGATAGGGTCTCGAAGCTTATATATGGTATATTAGGGCTCTACAGAATGCTATAGATATGATCTGGGATAATATTGAGT
>JAVVGG010000090.1:0-6494 GCA_032249275.1 Desulfurococcales archaeon | reverse complement strand
CTCTATCTTCTTGCTCTGAAGGGTGTGGAGAAGGTAGAGCTTAAGGGGACTGGTTTAAGCATCCCCTAAGATCCTCTCTAAAATGATCCACATTGAATCTGAGAATAGCTTGCCCCTAGATACTAGCGTCAGTGTTTGAGTGGATAAGCTTATAATCAATGACCATCAAGGGACAAGCGGAGGTTTGAACCTCCCTCTTTGAGGGGGGTTTAGCCCTATACCCGGTCCTAGACGCGTTATCTCTATCTCCTTCAACGGGCTCAGGGTTATGGCTATTATTATCGTCTCATACATATGTATTTAACCTTTGCCTAGCACCCCTACTATGTATCGCTTGAATGTGGCCTCCGAGACCTGCAATGCGTTGTCTCCATTAATAAAGAAAGTTAGAGTATATAAGGCTCAATAGATATAATCTACGCCTTGAAAGGCAAGGCTTTCAGTTGTAGGTGCTGTGATGAGTTGTCTGTCTTAGAGTTGTTTGATTTTAGGAGAGACTATGCTGTCTTTTTTATGCTTTTGTGAATATCCTATTTGGATAGTATGGAGGAGGTTCTCGACATATTTGTTCTAGATCTGAGCTACGAGGTGGTTAGATCAGAGCCTCAGATAATAATATGGGGGATCGATGGCTCCGGTAATAGGGTTCTCCTTAGGGATAGGAGTTTCAGACCGTATTTCTACGCGGTTCTAGAGGATAATGCTCCCATAGATAGTGTTGCTGAGATGATTAGGAAGCTGAGCACCCCCTCATCCCCTATCACAGATGTTAGGAAGGTGGATAGGAAGTTCTATGGAAGGCCTGTCAATGTCCTCAGAATACAGACTGTGATTCCCGAGAGTGTTAGGGAGTATAGGGAGAGGGTTAGGGGGCTTGCATATGTTAGGGAGGTTCTGGAGGCTGATATAAGGTTTGCCCTGAGATATATGATCGATAGGGATACTCCTCCAAGTACCTGGCATAGATTCAGGGTTAGGAAGCTGCCGAGAAGCGGTGAATACAGGGTCTCAGAGGAGTATGAGGTTATAGAGAGGATAGGCTATGGAGATATTACGAGACCGCCTAATCTGAGATCTGTGGCCTTCGATATAGAGGTTTACAACCCTAGAGGCTCTCCGAGGGCTGAGACAGATCCTGTAATAATAATAGGGGTTATGAATGACGAAGGTGAGTTCACACAGCTCCTAGCAGAAGATCCAGGGCCAAGAGATTTAAAGCCCATTAGGGAGTTTATTGAGTATATACTCGATGAGGATCCAGATATACTGTTTGGATATAACAGCACATATTTCGACATACCATATCTAATGGAGAGGTGTAAGAGACACGGTATAAAGCTCGATATAGGGCGTAGAAAGGGGGGTGAGCCGAGGCCGAGTGTTTATGGTCACTACTCGATTCCCGGGAGGCTTCACATAGATCTATATGACTTTGCTGAGGAGATACACGAGGTCAAGATCAAAAGCCTAGATGCCGTTGCAGAATATCTAGGTGTTATGAGTAGATCTGAGAGAACATATGTATCATGGTACGAGATAGCTAGATACTGGGATGACATGTCTAAAAGACCGATTCTACTTAAATACTCCAGAGACGATGTCGCGTCAACGCTGGGGATCGGTATGAAGATCCTGCCATTCGCGATCCAACTATCATCCCTAACAGGTCTCCCACTAGACCAGGTCGGCGCAGCCTCTGTAGGGCATAGGCTAGAATGGTATCTCATGAGGGAGGCATATAAGTATGGGGAGCTGGTGCCTAATAGGGAGGAGAGGCCCTACGAGCCATATAAAGGGGCGGTTGTTCTCGAGCCCAAGCCCGGTATACATAGCAACATAGCTGTTATGGACTTCTCATCGATGTACCCAAACATAATGATCAAATATAACATAGGCCCGGACACATATATATCAAACCCGGAGGAATGCGGTGAAGATGGATGCTGGGAGGCCCCGGAGACTGGGTATCTCTTTAGAAAATCTCCTCCTGGCTTCTATAAGAGGGTTTTGGAGACCCTTCTGAGGCTTAGAAAAGCTGTTAGGGAGGAGATGAAGAAATATAGTATTGATAGCGCTGAATATAGGATCCTAGATGAGAGGCAGAGGGCTCTAAAGATACTTGCAAACGCAGCCTACGGATACATGGGGTGGGTGGGGGCTAGATGGTACTTCAGACAGGGGGCAGAGGCTGTCACAGCATGGGGTAGGGCGACTATTAAAAGGGCTATAGAGATTGCGAGAAGCATGGGGCTCAACGTGATCTACGGCGATACTGACTCACTATTCATAGGCTATGTCAAAGGGGTTGCTGAGGAGTTTGCAGAGAAGATCTCTAGGGAGCTTGAGATGGAGATAAAGATAGAGAAGATCTATAAGAAGGTATTCTTCACAGAGGCTAAGAAGAGATACGTAGGCCTAACAGAGGATGGGAGAATAGATATTGTGGGTTTCGAGGCAGTTAGAGGTGATTGGTCGGAGCTTGCAAAGGAGATCCAGGAGAAGGTTGCAGAGGTCATCCTCAGAACTGAGGATATCTCAAAGGCTATCGAATATGTAAAGGGGGTTATAAAGGATCTTGAGGCGGGTAGAGTACCAATAGAGAAGCTAGTGATATGGAAAACCATAACGAGGCCTCTGGAAGAGTATGAGGCAACGGCCCCCCATGTAAGGGCAGCCAAAATCCTTCTAAGCAAGGGTGGGAGAATAGCTATTGGGGATAAGATCGGATATGTCATTGTAAAGGGCGCTGGGAGGATCAGCGATAGGGCTATGCCATACTTCTTCGTAGATCCAAAGGATATAGATCCTACATACTACATAGATCACCAGGTGATACCAGCAGCCCTGAGGATCCTAGAATATTTCGGCGTGACAGATAAAACACTCAGATCAGGGGCTAAGAGTAGAAGCCTATTTGAGTTCAGGAAATGAGGAGCCCTAGCCCAGGTTATATGGCTTTCCACTCTTAAGTATATCCTCATGGATCTTATCCCTGTATTTCTGCAGGAAATCCCTATCCTCCTTCTCATTCCTATACATATCTGGGAGCATCCTGGGTATCTCATCTATCACAGGATACCATCTGCCACACTTGCTACATCTAATCACAGCTGTAACAATCTCTATAGCTATACACTCCTCACAAGGGGTCTCGATCTTCTCCTTCGAAAGATCTTTCTTGAGATAGCTACACCACAGCTCACACAGAGGCTTCTCTCTCCCAAGCTCCCTTCTCTGGAGCTTCCTCTCCTCGATAACTATCAGCTCTAGCGGGAAATTCCTGCACATAGGGCAGGCTAGTAGATCTAGGAGCCTGTACTTCATGATGTAACACCCCTAACTATCGAGAGAACCTCGCTAAGCATTCTCCTACCCTCATCCTCGCTGAGAGACTCGAGCATGATTCTCAGCACAGGCTCCGTGCCAGATGGTCTCACAAGGAACCACCCACCTCTTGTGGCTATCCTAACACCGTCTACATCCACCACCTCGAAGCCTTTGTAAGCTTGCTTGATAGCCTCTACAGCCTTGAGGGCCTTGGATCTATCCATCGGTATTTTGGTCTTAACTATATATACCCTTGGAAACTCTGAGAAAAGCTCCGAGGCCTTCTTGCCCGAGTAGGCCATGGCTTCTAGGAAGAGGGCTAGCTTAGCACCCCCATCCCTAACGCTATGGTGCAGCGGATACACAAAACCCCCGTTCTCCTCGAAAGCACATATACCCCCCGATGCTCTGAGGCCCTCGACAAGTCTTTTGATCCCCACGGCGGTGTAGGAGACACCTATACCGGCTTTTCTAAGATACTCAGCAACATATTCAGATGTCGAGACAGCTGTGACAACCCTCTTAGATCCCCTATATCTCCCCATCTCTGCTAGGTGGATCGCTATTATAGAGGCGCTCCTATCGCCCCAATGCACCTCGCCATCTTCAGAGACAAATATAGCTCTATCCCCATCGCTGTCATGCCCAACACCTAGATCAGCTCCTAAGCTCCTCACAACCCTCGAGAGATCCCCTAGAGATTCTGGGGTGGGCTCGTAGGGTCTTGAAGGGATTGGAGAGGGATCCGCGTTTATGGCTAGCACCTTAACACCAAGCCTCCTAAGGATCCTAGGTGTTGTATGGGCCGTCACACTATTTGCAGTATCAACCACAACCCTATAGCCCTTGGAAGAGATCCTCTGAGAGTCTACTAGAGAAGCTATCCTATCTACATATAGATCAACAACACCCTCAACCCTTTTAATAGAATGACTCGCCTCGACATAGTCAACCCTTCTAAACCTCGATTCGAAATATATTGACTCCACCTCCTCCTCGATGTTATCGCTAGCCTCAACGCCATCAGATCCTATGAGCTTTATACCAACATACTCAGGCGGGTTATGGCTCGCAGTGAACATGACACCAGCGTCAAACCCCATCTCCTTCACAGCGAGTTGGAGAGCTGGCGTGGGGATCTTGCCAGCATCATATACCCTAATACCAGTGCTTATTAGACCTGCTACGCCAGCGTGGTATATAGCCTCGGATCCTCCTCTATAGTCTGAAGCCACTAGAACCCTAGCCCCTGGCTTAAGGTATGTGCCAATCGCCATGCAAAGCCTCGAAGCCTCGACAACCCCTAGATCTTTGTTGAAGATCCCCCTAACACCGTCAGTCCCAAATAGTCTGGGCATTTTCTATCCAACCAATAAATCTCTTTGGGGTTTTTATATGGGGCTTGGGATGCGTGTGATATGGTTTGACGCCCTCACATCTAAGCAGTTGTTGATAGCGGCATCCCTCAAAAACTATCTCTCGCCAAGGGGATACGATGTGATCATAACGTCGAGGAGGTATGACGCTATAGAGGGGTTGGTGGAGACGCTTGGAATCGATGCTATCCTGATTGGTGGATATGGGGAGACCCTGTATGAGAAGCTGAGAATCGATATAGATAGGATGTCAAGGCTGCTCGGGGTTCTACATCCAAGGCTCAACGATCTGGTGGCTGGCGTCTCCTACCCCAATCCGGCTGAGGCAAGGATCATATATGGTCTTGGAAAACCTCTCATAATACTCTCCGACACACCCCACTCAATACATGTTAACAGGCTCACACTACCCATAGCATCGTATCTTGTCTATAGCGAGTGTATAGAGGATATCGAGTGGAAACCCTACCTACTGCCCCACACAAGGGTCGTTAGATACCCTGGTGTCGACGAGCTCAGCTGGATCTTCTATTTAGAGGATGCTCATGATGCGAGACATATAAAGAGACTCGGTCTCGAGGAGAAGAGCTATGTGGTTATCAGGCCCGAGGAGAGCAAGGCATCATACTATAGATGGGGATCTATGGAGGAGACATGGTTCAAGCTGATCGAGAGGATACTATCAATGAGCCTGAGAATAGTATTCTTACCGAGATACGAGGATCAGAGAAGGGCTGTGGAGAATAGGTATAAGGGGGAGATAGAGAGGGAAAGAATAGTCATACCCCCTCCAGGAAAGGCAATAGGCCCGGCACTAGCAAAACATTCTGTAGCAGTAGTAACGGGGGGAGGAACGATGGCAAGAGAAGCAGCACTCTACGGAGTACCAGGTATCACATTCTTCCCCCTAGAGCTGTCAGTGGATAAATGCCTAGCCACAAGAAATGCCCCGATATATAGGGTAGAGGGCATAGAAAAGGTCATAGAAATAGTGGGAAATGCTATGAGGAATCCAGAGGAAAATATGGAGAATACAAGAAAGGCGATCCAAGGGATGAGCCCACCGCATGAAACAATATATAGAATATTAGCATCACTATAAAACCCCTTGCTCTTCTAAAAATACCAAAGCCCTTAAAAGAGAAGATAGAGGCTTATGAGACTCTGAGGCCTAGATCTCCTCTCCAGAAGCTCTACATCCTCAGACGCTGGCAAGGTGCTAGCCTTTATCATAGCTGTAGAGGTAGTTCTAAGCCAGTATATAGATTTCCTCGAAGGAGTAGTATCGAGGACTAGTTGAGAGCTCGTATAGATGGTCTAAATGTTCTAGACGAGGCTTCGAGGATCGAAGGTATGGGTTTGACTGTCTGTTTTGATTTGGCGAAGCATCTAAAAGGAAGTGTACATTAAGTATGGGAGGGATCTTCTTGATAGGGAAGGGTGTGGATCTAACTGAAGGGATAACCCTTAGAGGCTTTGTTGAAGAATACTTCGAGTTTCTAGTATTACGAAGTTGGGTTGAGAGATAGCGGAGGATTTAGAGCAGTGTGGGTTGGAACCATTATTTAACCCTGGAAACTCCCTCGATAAGGTCCCAATGACTAGATGTGACGAAGATAGTGGGAAAAGTTGAGAGATGAAGGGCTAAGTGTTTCTTTAATAGGAAATCTAGGGAATCCCTGGGGTTGCATCTGAAATCCCATGCTATCTAGGAGGAGGGCTAGAATAGCGATATAAATATTGTATAATTAGATATAGGTTTAGATACGCCTATCTAATCTATTCTAATCT
>JAVVGG010000089.1:0-6497 GCA_032249275.1 Desulfurococcales archaeon | reverse complement strand
CCCCTTTTCTACCTTACTAAACTATGCCAAACAGCAGGTATCCCATGTTCAGCCCTAATATGATTATCGAACCCAGAGCCGCAGCTATATTCATGTAGGGTGAATTCCTTAGAGACCCCATTATGCTGCTTCTCGCGCTAATAATAGCTACAGGAATAATTACTGCTGGAAGAAGCAGAGAGAGCACTGCCTGGCTGTACACTAGAACATCCAGGGGTTTAACACCCGTGTGGATCGCTATTGCTAATGGAACCATATTAAATAGCCTGACAACTAGTCTTAGCTTCCACGCTTCTAACCTTTTACCCCACATGCTCTCAACAACCTTTTGCCCTGCTAACACACTCACCATGGAAGACGAGACTCCTGATGCAATAAGGGCTATGGCGAAGATCGTAGCCGCGCTCCATCCATATAGAGGCTGCAATATTAGATATATAGTATCAATATTAACATCGTGATATCCGTTTCTATAGAATGCATAGTAGGACATTATCTGGATCGATGCGTTGATGATACTCGCTATAGATAAATACACTATAGTTTCTTTCATGTGTCTTCTTAGACCATCATATTTAAGCCCAGAGCCCCATTTTTCAGACGCTAGATATGAGTGCAAAAGCACTGCATGGGGCATCACGGTAGCACCTAAAATGCTTATTGCTAGCAGAAGGGCGCTAGCATCCATAGGGCCTGGTATAAAGCTAGATCTTAAAATCTCGATCGTATCAATCCTAACTATCACCAGCTCATATATAAGGCTAAAACCAACAACTCCGACAAGAGAGCCTATTATTGTTTCAAATCCGATCCTTCTATCAGCTATTATCATTAGAACTAGCACATCCAACACAGAAACCCACATTGCAACACTAATGCTTAGATCGAAAAGAAGGGATAATCCCAACACTATACCTAGAAACTCAGCCATATCAGTTGCTATTACAATTGCCAATAATGTGAGGAAATACATAAATTTAGCTATGGAGTATGGTATACCGCGAAAATTGCGGGATAGAGTATCAGATACTATATCTGCTACTGATCTAGAAGAGACTATTCCGATCTTTCCAGAGAGATATTGAAACAATATAGCTAAGAGTCCGGAGACCCAGACAACCCATAGCAGGTTAAGGCCATATCTAGATCCGGCCGCTATATTGCTTCCAAAGTTGCCTGGATCGATATACGCGACGGAAACTATAGTAGCCGGTCCTAGTAACATGGTAAGCCTATGGCCTCCTACGGCTCTCCGTAGTCGAGTATTAATCGTATCTTTAGCCTTGTCCAAAATTTTTAGCCTAGGCTAAAATTATCTCAGGGGGTAATAAACCTTGACTGGATACTATATAGCTAAAACATATCTAAAGGCAGTGAGGTTCACATAATAAGAGACAGATATGGAAAGAAACCGTTAGGAGCTCTATATAGTGGCGGGCCCGCGGGGATTTGAACCCCGGACCGCCGGCTCTCTCCTAGAACTAATAGAAGGCCGGCGCTCTATCCTGGCTGAGCTACGGGCCCCTCCCCGAAATCACTAATACCATTAAGACCTTATATTGTTTCTGCCTTTTATCCCTCATTAGACTACTTGTTTTTGTTTAGCTATAAAGATTAGCGTTCTTAACTTTCACGAAACTCTGGTAAAGGATTACAAGATCTGCTTGATCAAGATGCTGGCTTGGTCGAGGTTTTTGAGCCATTTAGCTAATTACGGACATTAGATGCAATAATCTAAATGAAAGGCTGTATAAGATTATTTGGCTTAGTAAAAACTTTTAAACTAATAATTAATAAACATTTAATAACATGAATCTCTGCGGCCTGGCTAGAAAATATAAGCAAACATCTATATATAACCTGCATCTTTAACTCTTCATCTTTAGATTATATTGCAAGATCATTCCCCTATGATATAATTATATTTCAGCCCAATATAGCATATGCTTATGAGGATGAGATGAGTTCTAAATATCTCGGGTAAATATCATTATTAACTCAGCCTTTTCCACTCTAAACTACAATGACTCTACTTTGGACAGGGCAGCTCTATAGGCTTTGAGCGTTTGCTCGTTAAGATGCTAAGAATATTTGAAACTCAACTTACAGCTAAGACTATATCCTCTAGGGTGAAGATTAGCTTAGAGAAATTCAAATTCTATAACTAACCGCATCACGGATGATAAGATCGCGGTTACAGAAGCCTGCTGATTCTACTCTATGGTGGACCGGCCGGGATTTGAACCCGGGACCTCTGCCGTGCGAGGGCAGCGCTCTTCCAGGCTGAGCTACCGGCCCACCAAATATTATTTTATTAGGAGAGGATTATAAGGATATGATTATGTTCTATATTAATGTTATATTTAAGGTCTCTTATTTGAAGAATAACCTTCACGATCTATTAGAGCATTTTGTTAGCTAATATTTCTTGTATAGAATATTATTATCGATGATCAATATGCACAGATACATATGGAGGAATCTCAGCTGGCGCGAGCTTGGAGACCTTTGCTCTGGGGGCGATTGCATAGCTGTTATCCCATGTGGATCTATTGAGCAGCACGGCTTCCACCTACCTTTAGGCACAGATCTCAGCATAGCAGTTTCTCTTTCAGAGAAGGCTGTTAGCGAGGCCTGGAACGCTGGCTATAGAGTTCTATTGGCGGAGCCGATCCCTATAGGCGTCTCCGATATGTGGTCGGGGAATCCTGGAACGCTATGGGTTTCAATAGAATCTTTTATATCATATGTGAAAGACTATGTATCATCGATCTTTAGGAGTAATATTAAGAGAGTCATAGTTGTTAATGCACATGGGGGAAACTCAGATCCGCTTAAGATAGCGCTTAAAGCTGCCACCAACAACTTTGAATCAAGCTATAGAGCCTATCTGATCAACTACTGGGAGTTTGTTGGGGATGTAATAGATAGGGTGTTCAGCAACCCCTTCTTCCACGCAGATGAGGTTGAGACATCCATAGCCAGCTCTTTAGGCATCGAGATCAAGTTAAAAGGGAGAGATATACCATATGAAGCTATTAGAAGACCATATAGCGAGGAATGGCATAGCCTATCTCTCGAGAAAAGACCCAGACTTTATTTCTTCTATAAAGAGGGTGAGCCTCTGGAAATAGGTGCATTTGGAGATCCAGGAAAATATTCGTCGGAAAAGGGCGATATAATCGTTAAAGTATTTATCGAGAGATTCATTAAGCTCCTAGAGGAATTCAGAAAAGGTAGGTTATGATATTGGAATAATGTAGAATAACCTTGAAAATACTTTTTAAGTTTTATACTCAGGTAATTATAGACAACAATATAACAGTCAAGCTGGTGAACCCAGGCAGAGCTGACAGAGATCTTGCGAATTACCCTGACTCTTAACCCTAGAAGAGGCGGAATTTTCAATTGTAAATAAATGTCTCTCAAACTAGTTTTTCTTGGGCATTAGGATGTCTGAGGAGTTAGTGCAGCTTCTATGGACAGAGAAGTATAGACCGAGAACCCTTGATGATGTTGTTAATCAGAGCGATATAGTTGCGAGACTCAAGGTATTTGTAAAGGAGAAGAACATGCCACATCTACTCTTTACAGGCCCACCCGGTGTTGGGAAGACAACTGTTGCTCTAGCCCTCGTAAATGATCTATATGGAGAGGATTATAGAAGATATGTGCTAGAAATGAACGCGTCCGATGAAAGAGGTATAGATGTGATAAGGACTAAGGTGAAGGAGTTTGCAAGATCTGTTGTTGTCGGTGATGTACCATTTAAAGTTGTGATCCTAGATGAGGCAGATAACATGACAGCAGATGCGCAGCAAGCTCTTAGAAGGCTCATGGAGATGTATGTTTCTACTACAAGATTTATACTTATGGCCAACTACTCATCAAAAATTATAGAGCCTATACAGAGTAGATGTGCCGTCTTTAGATTCAGCCCTCTCTCTCGGGAGGATGTTGTTGGAAGACTAAAGATGATCTCTGAGAAGGAGGGAGTGAAATACGATCCCGAAGCACTTGATGCTATCTACGATATAACAGAGGGCGATATGAGGAGAGCTATAAATATACTCCAGGCTGCGGCGGCGCTTGGGAAGGTAACGGTTTCCTCTGTATACAAGGTTGTAGGGCTTGCGCATCCTAAGGAGATTAGAGAGATGATCCAGCTAGCACTTAACGGGAACTTCAGCGAGGCTAGGGAAAGGCTTAGAAAGATAATGATAGACTATGGTCTCTCGGGTGTTGACGTGATCAAGCAGATCCATAAGGAGATCTTCGACCCAGATATGAAGATCGATGAGGAGTTAAGGGTATACATAGCCGACTATGCCGGTGAGATTAATTATAGACTTATAGAGGGTGCTGACGATGAGATACAGCTTAACGCCTTCCTAGCTAGGCTTGTTCTGCTGGGGAAGAGACTTGGCGGCTCTAAGAGCTAATCAATATATACCGTGGATTATTAAGTATAGGCCTAAAACGCTTTCAGAGTATGTGGATCAAGATGAGGCTAAGAGCAAGCTGGTTGAGTGGATTAAAAGATTCCCTAATGTAGAGAATAAAGCTGTACTTCTCTATGGCCCTCCAGGCGTGGGGAAGACAACACTTGTAGAATGTATAGCAAGGGATCTCGGTTATGAGCTTTTAGAGATGAATGCAAGTGATTTCAGAAGGATGCAAGATATAGAGAGGATAGCTATATCAGCATCGGATAAGGGAGGGCTTTTTGGAAAGAGGAGGTTGATACTCTTAGACGAGGTTGACGGCATAAATACTAAAGCCGATATAGGGGGATTAGAGGCTGTGCTCAGGCTCATAGAAGTAACTAAAGTTCCGGTGATAATGACAGCTAATGATCCGTGGTCTCCTAATCTAAGGCCTCTGAGGAACTCGGCATTAGCTATAGAGCTTAAAAAGCTATCTGAAAGCAATGTGGTTAAGGTTCTAAGGAGGATCTGTTCTTCTGAGGGTCTTGAATGTGATGAAGAAGCTCTTAAAGAGATAGCTAGAAGATCTGAGGGTGATCTGAGATCCGCTATAAATGATCTTGAAAGTGTTGCCAGAGGGAATAAAAAGATCAGCATCGAATTTGTGAGAGCTATACTGGGATATAGGGATAGAGAGAGAAATCCCTTCGAAACCCTGGGTAGGATCTTCAGCGCTAGGAGTGCAAGAGCGGCTAAAGCTGCGGCTGCAAGCACACAGCTAGATAACGATATGTTGATGCAATGGATAAACGAGAATATCCCTGCACAGATGCAGGATCCAGATGATCTCTGGAGAGCATATGAAGCCCTCTCAAGAGCTGACGTATATATAGGGAGGATAATCAAGACTGGAAACTGGGATCTGCTTTCCTATGCAATGGATATGATGAGCGCTGGCGTAGCTATGGCTAAAAAAAGTCAGGAGAGGAGATGGGTTAGCTATAGATTCCCAGAAAAAATAAGATATATGGCTAGAAGTAAAGAAAGCAGAGAGATAAGGGATATGCTAGCCCAGCTAATAGCTTCACACGATCATATATCCACAGCTACTGCTAAGAAAGACGTGATACCATATCTCATGGTGATTTTCCGAAACAACCCGGCGGAGGCTGCTAAAATAGCTCTTGGCATGTTAATGAGCAACCCAATTATAGAGTATCTCGCCGGTCCAAGGGCTAAGGAGGTTATATTATACATGAAGGAGCTAGAGAAGAAGATCCAGGCAAGAGAAGCTGAAGAACCAAAGCCCGAGACACAGAAAAAAGTAGAAACCAGAGAGAAAGCTACCGAAAAGAGTCCACAACCTCAAAAGGAGGAGAAGCCTAGAAAGGGGGCTGGACTAGATAGGTTTATTAAATAACATAGAATGCCCTAAGATCATTGTAACTGCTAAGGCAGGTAGAGAAGATAGGGTTAAGGGAGAGTTAGAAGATCTATTATATAAGTTGGATCCTAATATTCTAATCAAGAAGACTAGATATAGGGATCTCCTTGAGATCTTTTCTGAGGTAGACGCGGATAAACTTTTCCAGGAGATCAGAAATAGACCTCCATATGCATCCATAAGAGCAGTTAAAGTAGACCTATGTATAAATGCTGATATTAAAAAGATCATAGACATCTGTATAGAACTTCTTAAACGCATCCCAAAACATGGAGAAAGAAAAATTAGAGTCGAATGCTCAAAGAGAGGGGGTTATGTGGAAAGCTGTAAAGCGATAGAAATAGCGGTAGGTACCGCCATAGAGAGATCAGAGATAGCAAAAATAGACCTTAAAAAACCAACTGATGTAATAAAGATCGAAATAATAGATGATCTAGCATACATTGGAATAATGCGCCCAGGCTCAGATAAGCTCCGCAAGATCGATAAAATATTATATGAAAGATCTCAAAGCTAAGAAGCCTATTTCTAGAATAAATAAATGAATTATAAGGGCTCTCTTAAGTCTGACCTCCTCCCCGCCCTAAAGGGCTGGGGTTCCCTCTGGGCGGTTCATAGGTTCCCCC
>JAVVGG010000088.1:0-6553 GCA_032249275.1 Desulfurococcales archaeon | reverse complement strand
GGCGCGCCGCCCCACCTTATATTTATAAGCTATGCGGCAATAGGCACTATAATACCTGTGGCTGGCTACATAGTTAACAGCATCAGGGATATAGCTAGAAGTGGTAGAACCTGTCTTCTTTTCAATTCTATAGAAGATCTCTTTGCTGGGGTCTCCACACAATTACCCCTATCTTCTCGTGGAGGGACTCGGGGGCTATGGCTATTATCATTGCCCCGGATGTATATGTTTAACCTAGGTGTATCTAGCATTTCTATCAAGTATTGCTAGAGGGAGGTCTCCGAGGCCCACATGCATTGCTATCATCATATAGATCTCCATCCCCTCCCTAAAAGGGCGAGGCTTTCAGTTGTAATTTTACCAATGCATGCTAGGCTTTGCTTTAAAGCTATTAGTGCTTAATACTATTGAGCAGATAATATTTGGGGAGAGATTTGAACATAGCTGTTCTCGTAAAGTTGGCTATAGATACCTCGTATATAAGGCTTGATCCTAGCAATAGGGTTTTATTCGATGAGATCCCCCTCAGGGTAAGTGATATAGATAGAAATGCTGTTGAGGAAGCCGTTAAGATGAGGCAACAGGGAGTAGCCCAGAAGATCAGCTCATTCTCCCTCCTAACATGGGGTGCTACTAGCAAGAGGGTTTCCGAGACTCAGAATCTTTTGAGGGAGATCCTTGCTATGGGGGTTGATGAGGCATATCTAATGGCAGATCCGGGGTTTAATATATATAGCCAGCTATATACCGCTAGGATCCTAGCTAGGATGATTAAAAGGGGTGGCGACTATAGCCTGATCCTTGCTGGGGAGGCGAGTATAGATGGATACTCATCACAGGTTCCCTGTAGGGTTGCAGAGGAGCTTGGATACCCATGTGTATCATATGCTAAGAGAATAGAGGTTAAAGACGGGTCTGTGGTTGTGGAGAGAGAGTTGGAGGAATACTCAGAGGTTGTTAGGGCAAAGCTCCCAGCTGTCATAACCGTTACTAGAGAGATCAATGTTCCGAGACTCCCAACACTCCTACAAATCAGGGCTGCTATGAGAAAACCCATACATATGGTGACATTAGCGGAGCTAGGGTTGGGCGAGATGAAGAGGATCCACGAGAGGGTTGTTGAGGGGATAAGGATCCAGAGGAAGAACATAATAATAGAGGGTAGAAATGTTGATGAGAAGGTAGAGAAGTTCTTAGAAGCAATGGCTAGAGAAGGGATATTGCTGGTAAAGGGGTGAGGTTATGAGGATCCTCTTGGTAGGCAGGGTATCTGAGGTGAAGATGCTCGCAGGATTTATATCACCTATATCTAAGGGTATAGAGACAATCGATATCCTAGCCTTCGGCAATGTTGAGGATGGAGAGATACAGGGCCTAAGCCCGGATAATGTTTATATAGCTTTAAATGCAGATCCTTGGCACCCAGATGATATAGTGGAATCTATAGCCTTGGTTCTAAATTCATATAGATATGACTATATATTCTTACCATCCTCAAGGCTATATAAAGAGGTTGGAGCGAGAATCGCGCAAAAACTAAATGCACCGGCTATAACAGAAGCTACCTCAGCTGCTATAGAGAATGGGAGGATAGTATTTACTAGAAGCCTGCTAGCTGGCAAGGCCATATCCAAAGAGACGGTAGATACACCAGCCGTTATCCTGGCCATGCCGGGGAGATATGGAGAGGCTAGCCTTGGTAGAAGGATTAAAAACATATCCAGAATCTCGATCTCAGGCAGGAGATCTATAGAGGTTCTAGAGAAAAAGGCTAAGCAGAGAGGCAGTGTTAGGCTTGAGGATGCAGAGATAATAGTATCTGTTGGCAGGGGCTTCAAGTCAAAGGAAGATCTATCGTTAGCCTTTAAGCTCGCCGAGCTGATAGGAGCACAGGTAGGGTGCTCAAGACCTATAGCAGCAGATCTTAAGTGGCTCTCGGAGGAGCACTGGGTAGGATTGTCAGGCAAGAAGGTAAAGCCGAAGCTATATATAGCTCTTGGTATTTCAGGACAGCCTCAGCATCTAGCCGGTATAATGGATTCGAAGATCATTGTAGCTGTGAATAAAGATCCCAATGCCCCGATATTCAAGTATGCCGATTACGGCATAGTAGAGGATCTGTATCAATTCGTTCCAAAACTCATAGAGAGAATAGCTGGCGGGAAAAAATAGTATATAGCGGATCGAGAGACTCACGAACCTATAGCTCTCAATCTTTCCCCACACGCTGAGTATTATAATCGATAGCCCTATACTCTAGGATAGATGATAGATCAACATTTAGCCACAGCTTAAAAACGATTTTTCTATATGGTTGGCCGGGTCTTCTTCTATATCTATGTAGTATCGCGGATCTATAGCCTACATTGTTATAGATGGCGTTGGTGTTCTTCTCTCTCCCCTAGTCTCTTCGCTAACACCTGCAGCGCCAGATCTTACCATTGTGAGCATTGTTAGAGGATTAACCTTCCCCTCTTTCAACATTTTCTCGGCATAGTCTCTAAACATTGAGGTATGCTTTATATCTAGTTCTAGAAGCTCCTGCAGCATCTTATACGTAGCGTTCCACACTTCTAGAAGGCTCTCCTTGCTTAGATTAGCTAGGATCAGGGGATCCTGTAACCACTGATCAAAGGCCTTTATGGTTCTGCTCATATGCTGAAAAGCAGCCCTTGTAGCTAGGATTAGCTCTAGCCTGTCTAAGCTTTCCCCCTTCTTCTTGATCTCCTGATCGATGCTTCTAAAGAGATCCGAGGTCTTCTTCTGCATATTAACCCACTCATCTAGGTTTCCGAGGAAGTATTGTGCCATATCTATCTCCTCTAGCTATTGATAGCCTTAGGGAAGTAATAAGTTATAATGAAAGTGAGCCCTGACCATCCTAGGCGGCTCAGAATCCCTCTATCCACTGTTTTTAATGTGAGAACCTATATGTGTTAAAATATATAAGGCTCTTGGGCTTCTGATATGGTGGGCTTTGACTCAGGATCTAGTTGTGGTGATAGATCATCCGTTTGCAAAGGCAATACTTACTATGTTGAGGGATAAGAGGACTGATCAGATAAGCTTTAGAAAGGGTCTTGTGAGGCTTGGAAGGATCATGGGTATTGAGATGATAAAGTATCTAGATGTGGAAAAGGCATATGTAGAAACACCCTTAGGCGTTGTTGCTGAGGGTGTGAGGATCCCTGATATGGATTATATAGTGATAATCAGTATCTTGAGAGCTGCTATGCCTATGGTGGAGGGTTTGATAAAGATCTTTCCAAGTGCTAGACAGGGTATTGTGAGCGCTAGAAGAGTTGAAGAGAAGGGCATGTCGCCTGGATATGAGTTTGAGGTTGAGATCCATTATACCAAGATTCCCAAGATATATGAGAGGGATACGGTAATAGTAGTAGATCCTATGTTCGCTACAGGCTCAACAATGGTTGCTGTAGCTGATAGAGTTATCAGGGAATCCAAACCCAAGAGGCTCTTCTTCGCAACTGTTATATCGACACCAATCGCTATCGAGAGGCTTAGAAAATATTTGGATTCCAAGGGCCTTATAAGCAGATCTAAGCTGTTTACAATAGCCATAGATCCTGAGGTCAATGAGAAGGGGTATATAGTCCCAGGGCTTGGAGATGCTGGTGATAGGGCATTTGGACATGGTTAGATCCTAAGCTATAAGAACTCCTAGGAGATATCAGAAATAGCTGGGACCATTCTTGGGTATAGAGCACCCTTCAAGAGATATAGTTGGTAGGGCTGCGAGAACGCTTCTAGAGCATCACATCATACTCGGTGTTACGTCAAGCATCTCCCTATATAGGTCCATAGATCTTGCTAGAGAGCTTATGAGAAGAGGGGCCGAGGTATATCCCGTGCTAAGCCCTAAAGCGGCGGAGCTCATATCACCTGAGATGTGGAGGTGGGCCACGGGTCATAAGCCGTACGTGAGATTCGCTGGCGAGCTTGGACATATATCGCTCTCAAGAAGGGCTAGCGGGATGGTTATAGCACCTGCAACAGCAAATACCATAGCTAAGATAGCATATGGTATAGCGGATACAAGCGTCACCCTAGTAGCCCATGTGATGATTGGAATGGGTAAGAGAGTTGTGGTTGTGCCCGCAATGCACGAGCCAATGTATAGATCTCCGGTACTTGCCGAGGCTCTGAAGAGATGTGAGGAGATGGGCGTATCTATATTACCCCCGGTTATAGAGGAGGGGAAGGCCAAGATACCTAGCCACATATTCATAGCCGATAAGGTGGAGGCCACCATCCTAAGAGGAGAGGATCTAAAAGGTGTTAGAATAGTGGTCACAGCAGGCCCCACGAGGGAGCATCTAGATCCTGTTAGATTTATCAGCAATCCTAGTAGCGGTAAGATGGGGGTTGCCATAGCTTCTGAGGCCTACTACAGGGGTGCCTATACTCATTTGATCCACGGGCCAATATCGATCCAAACACTGCCATGGATCAAAGCTACGGAGGTAACAAGTGCGGAGGAAATGCTAAAGGCTATAGAAAGGGCCATCGAGTCAGAGAATCCAGAGGCTATAGTTCTTGCTGCAGCCCCAGCAGACTTTAGATTCTCCAAGAGAGAAGCATCTAAAATCCCGAGCGAGGAGGGGCCTCCAGAGGTAAAGCTAGAGCTAACACCTAAGATAGCTGAGCATGTGAGGAGAAAAGCCCCTAATTCCCTAATCGTCGGGTTTGCGGCAGAGACCGTTGATAGCGAAGAAGAGCTCGTTGAGAGGGCATATAGGAAGCTTAGGAAATACGGCTTTGACTATATAGTTGCAAACTATGTTGGCAAGCCAGGCACAGGATTTGGCTATGATACTGATGAGGCTATGGTAATAGATTCCAGCGGGAAGATCCTGTATAAGGGCTATATGCTTAAAAGAGAGTGGGCTAGAATCGTAGTCGATCTAATCGCAAAATCTATAGGAAGAAACCATAATATTTAGTCATATTTCTAAGCATTTAGATCGATGGAGGGCCTTTCTGAAGCTGTTTTGCGTTTCATATTTACTTATAGGGTTTGTTAGCGGTTTTTGTAAAGCCCTGCAATGCAGATTGAGATTTAAGCGGGGCTTACACAGGCATCTAGACATTTAGATCCCAGGGTGCGGGGTTTCCCACAGCTATGAACAGAGAATCGATGAAGGTGGAGCTGTGGGTAGGGGTCGCCCAAGGCGGGTGGAGCCCAGCGATATGGATCCCGATGAAATGGGATCCTGAGGGCGGTGAAGCCAAGGAAAAGGGCTGGATCAAAAGTATCAAGCTCTATGAAGCCAGAGATATGAAACTTTGATATTTACTCAACGAAATCTGGGTTCCTGATGAGCTGTAAGCCCTTTTCATAATGATCCTCTTCCCTTCTGTCTCAATTGATATAGCCCTAAAAAGATATATTGTATTGCCCTAACTATATTTGAAGGGTATTCTGATGGCATCAATAGATCTAGGAGGGGGGTTTGGATGTATAGCCATCCACGATACAGAGGAGAAGATCACTCCCTCAAAACCGCTCTCTATTGTATTTGAGGTCGAAGAGAGCGTAGGTATTATCTCAAAGGCTGTACTTCTGATCTCTACGAGATCTATGAGGAGTATATATAACTCTAGGCTAAGGATCTCTGTTAACGGCTTCAACATATCTAGAGTCGCTAAGCCGTTCAGCGAGCTCCTATACAAGGGTGAGTATCACTCGATATTCACCTACGATCTAATGCCCATAAGGGAGAGGATATCGGGTAGGGCTGAGATAGAGATAGATTCAAAGGATCACGAGATCTATGTGGATGGCATCTCACTAACAACCATCCATATTCTCGAAAGGGGAAATGAATATAGCAGCAACTCAATACACGTAGGGCCCTATGTTCTTGGCAATGGTGAGAGAGCCTATATAAGGGTTAGAAGCTTCAAGGGGGGCGACATGGTTATAAGGGGTATTGCGATGCCGAGGGGAAGATCCCAGGCAGATATAGATCTAAGCCTAGGCAGTAACAACATAGCCAAGAAGATCTCTGTACATTCAAACACAGAGCTATATATAAAGATCCCAAATATCGTAGTAGACGGAGATGAGGAGATAGAGCTGAGGATCATGTGTAGCTCTGCTGAATGCTATACAAAGATCCCATGGATCTTTATAATGTCTAGCAGGATCAAAAGCCCAGAATATATGATAAAAGATCTATTTCTATCCGACAGCGATAAGACAGTCATACTAGAATTCGAGAATCTAGGCGATATAGATGCTAACGAGCTGAGAGCAATAGCAATATGGAGGGGAAACATCGTTGGAAGATCCGTTATTAAGCCTAGCAAAAGCGGCAGAATAGCCCTTCCTATAACAATTAAGGGAGCTTACTCAGGAAATAGCGATCTAAAAGAATACCCATTGATAGTGAGGATAATATGGAAGTGGCTCGGAAGGGTTGAAGAGAGGGAGAGGATTTTAACAAGATCTGGCCCAGCCTAAAATCGATTCTTTGAGATTTCATATTGGTTTAAAGGTGCTTTCATACTAGAAGCCCAGACCTCTTAC
>JAVVGG010000087.1:0-6679 GCA_032249275.1 Desulfurococcales archaeon | reverse complement strand
CTAGGATGAGAGTTGAGGCTTTAGATGCTGATAAGGGATATATAAAGGTTAGGATTGAAAGCGAGGATGATCTATGGCTTCTCTCAATGCTTATAGAGGATGGGGATGTTGTATCCTCTAGAACAACTAGGGATGTGAGCATAGAGGGATCTGCGAAGAAGAGAATACCTATGACCTTAGCCATCAGGGTTCTTGGAACCGAGTTCCAGCCTTTCTCGGGCAGGTTGAGGGTTAAAGGCGTAATAGTTGAGGGGCCGGAGGAGTATGGGCTCAGAGGTTCTCACCATACGCTCTCAATAGATGTTGGCATGAGTGTTGAGATTGTCAAGAAGGAGGGTAGGATCGATGAGAGGATTTTGAAGAAAATCCTTAGTCTATCTAATAGATCTCGGGCATTGATAGTAGCGCTAGACCAGGAGGAATATGCAGTAGCGATTTTGCAGGGCCAGGGGGTTAGATATGTTGACGAGGGATATATATCGACTCCAAGCAAGAGAGATCCTAGATCTTATGAGAGATACGAGAAAGATCTTCAAAAGCTTGTTGACAGGATACTAGAAGCTATGAGAAATGCCAAAACATCTATAGTTGTTATAGCCTCACCAGCCCACATAGCGTCGGCTATAGGAGAGGAGATCAAGGTTAGAGAGCCTGGAGCAAGGATTATAGTGGATAGCGTCTCGGTAGGCGGTAGAGCTGGTGTCGAGGAGGTTCTGAGGAGAGATACTGCTAGGAAAATCCTCAGCGAGCAGTCAGCCATAGAGGCTGAGGATCTCCTGAGGGAGTATCTAGAAGTTCTCAGTAGAGACCCCTCATACGTAGCTACAGGCTTGGAAAAGGTTTACGAAGCATCTATGCTAGGAGCTATCAAGAAGGCTGCGATCCTCGAGGATCTCCTGAGAGGTGATAGAGATGTTAGAAACGCTGTTAACGAGATCCTATCCAAGTCATTTGAGAAGGGCTACGACGTCATTATAGCCCCTCAGGAAAGCCCTGCTGGCAATAAGATCAAGATGTTGGGAGGAGCAATTGCGATACTTAGGTTTCCTGTAGAGTACGATCAGCAGTGATCTTTTGAAAGGAAATATATGCTCCCACCATTATATAATTGGTTGCCCAGCATGCCAAGAGTAGCGATCGTTGGTATGGGTTATGAGGGCTTCTCAAGATCCAGCGAGCATCTATCCTTCAGAGAAATGGTTTTTCAAGCAGCTGTAAAAGCCTATGAGGATGCCGGGGGCATAGATCCTAGAAGAGATGTTGACTCCTTCATATCATGTCAAGAAGACTTTTGGGAGGGTGTATCGATATCGGATGAATTTGCTCCAGACCAGCTTGGCGCTGTTCTCAAACCCCTCTACACAGTAACAGGTGACGGGCTTCACTGTCTAGCCAATGCATATATGATGATAAAATCCGGGATTGCTGATGTGGTTGTGATCGAGTCCCATGGAAAGCCTAGCGAGATAGCATCTATGATGGATATCATATGGTTTTCAACAGATCCCATATATATAAGGCCTCTGAGGATACCTAACCCCCATGCTCTACAGGCAATAGAGGCGAGGATCTATATGGAGTCGAGGAAGCTTTCCAGAGAGGATCTAGGCTTGTACGTTATTCAAACCAAGGAGAACTCCCTCTTGAGCGTGAGAGCTCCATATTCACATATACTTACCCTTGATGACTATCTATCCTCAGACTATATAGCAGACCCCCTTACAATCCATGATATAGCTCCTTATAGCGATGCAGCAATAGTAGCTGTTGTAGCAAGCGAAGATATGGTTAGAGAATATACAGATACCCCCATATGGGTTGAGGGGATTGGATGGGCTACAGAGGCTTTCACTATTCAGCTGAGGTCTATGGAGGAGGATATAGCGAGTAGGATAGCATCTGATATGGCCTATAAATACGCTGGTATAGAGGATCCCAGGAGGGATATAGATTTTGTGGAGGTTGATGAGAGGTATAGCTATAAGGCTCTCCAGGTTGTTGAGGCTCTAAGAATATCTAGCAAGGGGAGCATAGTCAGCGATCTAAGGGATGGATTCTTCTCGAGATCAGGGTCCCTCCCAGTTAACCCCAGCGGCGGCGCCCTCAGCGAGGGATTGCCTCTGGAGGCGCATGGCCTGGCAAGGCTTTTATCGGCTTATGAACAGCTTAGAGGAACCGCTGGCAGGGCACAGCTGAGCGGTGTTGAAAAAGCTATTATACATAGCTGGAGGGGTATTGGAACCTCAAGCTCTGTTGTGGCTGTGTTATCGAGGTGAGAATATGAAGGCAAATATATATGTTAAAAAGAGGGTCGCAATAGTAGGAGCTGGGATGACGCTGTTTAGGAGAAGGATGCTTGAAACGCCCCAGGAGTTGGCATGGATCGCTGCTAGAAGGGCCCTCGACCAGGCGGGGCTCGAGCTGAAGGATATAGATTGCGTGGTTAGCGGTAGTGCTCCGGACGCCTTCGACGGGGTCCATCTTAAAGGCGAGTACTATTCAGAGGGGGCTGGTGCTATTAGAAAGCCCCACATAAGAGTATTTGTTGGCGGGGGCACAGGTGTTTTCGTCCCGATAGCTGCTTGGTGGCATGTTGCCTCGGGGCTTTGTAAGAGGGTCTTGGTTGTTGCTGAGGAGAAGATGAGCAGCGCAGCAGATCCTCATCCGCAGGCTGTGTTCAGACATATATGGGATCCATTTATGGAGAAGCCTTTAAACCCAAACCTCATATGGATCTTCGCCCTCGAGATGCATAGATACATGCATAAATGTGGTGTTACAAAGGAGGATATAGCGTTAGTAGCTGTTAAGAATAAGAGGAACGCTCTTGACAACCCATATGCCCAGGCCGCGGCTAATATAACCGTTGAGGATGTCCTCAACAGCGAGCCCCTGGTATACCCTGTTAACAGGCTAGATATATCTCCTGTCAGCGATGGCGCCGCAGCCCTTGTAATGGTTTCCGAGGAGTGGGCTAGAAGGCTAACGGATACCCCTATATGGGTTGAGGGGATAGGCTATACCCTTGATACATCTTACTGGACAAATAGGGAGCTCTCATACCCTGTATATCTGAAGAACGCTGCTGAGATGGCCTATAGGATGGCTGGGATCGAGAGGCCCATGAAAGAGATAGATGTTGCAGAACCTTACGACCCATTCGACTATAAGGAGCTACACCATCTAGAGGGTCTGGGCCTAGCGCCTAGATGTAAGGCTGCTGAGATGACTAGAGAGGGTATCACACAGAGGGATGGAGATCTCCCGGTATGTCCAAGTGGGGGATTGCTGGGGGTTGGAAACCCCATAGCCGCTGCTGGTCTCATGAAGGCGGCTGAGATCTTCTGGCAGCTGAGGGGGGAGGCTGGGAAGAGACAGGTTAAGAAGAGCGCTACCACGGGACTTGCCCAGGCCTGGGGCGATCTAATGCAGATCGGCACCGTGATTATACTTAGGAGGTGATATCTATGTCATCGTATATAAGGGGCGGTACACCTCTTAGAGATGAGGAGTTCAGAGCTATAATTAAAGAGATAGACAGGCCCAGAGCCAGATATAACATGGCCGCTGGCATAGCCTACAGCAGATTCTTAGAAGGCCTTAAGAAGGGAGAAATCCTGGGGACGTATTGCCCCAGCTGTAGATTAGTCCACATACCCCCAAAGATATATTGTCCATACTGCTTTAGATATCTATCCAAATGGGTTAGGGCGAGTGATGAGGGCAGAGTTGTCACAGCCGTTATAAGCTATCTTTCAGCAACCCTTGAAAAGCTAGAGAAGCCAGAGATCATAGGGGTTATAAGGCTAGATGTTCCAGGCTATAGATTCACAAGCTATAGATTTCCAGGGATCCTCCATAGGATCTGCGGTGCTGGTGAGGAGGATGTGAAAACCCAGAGGATCTTCGATGCAAGGGTTAAGGCTAGATGGCTCCCACCGGATAAGAGGATAGGATCTATAACAGATATAGAGTGCTTCGAGGTGATATGGGGATGAGCGTGGGTGGAAAGCCATATGTTAGAGAGATAGAAATGGAGATAAACGCCTACCACTACACACCAGGGCCTATAGGGCTTAAATGGTTGGAGGAGCTTAAAAAAGGATCTATATTGGCTGCTCTCTGCGATAGATGCGGACTAAAATACATACCCCCAAAGATATATTGTCCAAGGTGCTTCTCAGAGGTAACCCGGCTAGTAGAGATCAGCGGGAAGCCATATCTAGCGGGCTTCACCATAGTATATAGGGACTTCGATGGAAACCAATTGGAAGAACCGATAATAGTAGGCCTTATAAAGTTTGAGGGAGTAGAGGGGGGTTTGATCCACTATATCAGAGCACAACCAGAACGGGTTTCCATTGGAATGAAGCTGGAGCCTGTGTTCAAGAGCGAGAGGAGAGGCTCTATAACAGATATAGAGTATTTCAGACCCACATAACTGAGGATCCCATTAAAAGATCTTTTTCTATATATAGATCCTATTAGGAACCCGCTTGTCCTCCGATGGTTGTTGGTTATCGTTGATATTCTTTTGTTTTAGATTGCTGTGCTTCCTGATCCACAGGGTTTTTAGCCCTTTGGCATCGGGGGACCCCCACCTCTTCACAGAGACCTAGGGATCTCTATGGGCTCACCGGTGGCTGTTGAGCCCAGCGGAAAGGGGCTCCATCTAGGCTTAAGAACCCAAAGCCTTTCTGGGCATAGCCCTCATATAGGGCTTCGGTCTCGGGTGCTCCAAAGGTCATAGCATCCCGAGGTCTCCCAAGATATAGCAGAGATCATCACCTCATCATCAAAACAATTATGGATTGGATTTTCATAAGCTTAAGCCTAGACAACAAACGAATATAAAAGCATCCCCACTACCATGAAAAAAGGATACAGCCCAGCTAAGTGTATAAATTATAAACCCAGA
This sequence comes from Desulfurococcales archaeon, assembly GCA_032249275.1. GTDB lineage: Archaea > Thermoproteota > Thermoprotei_A > Sulfolobales > AG1 > AG1. Next base: position 1,761 of record JAVVGG010000087.1, on the reverse strand, counting down.
AGATCAGGGAATTTATAGCTGGGGGACATCCTCTTTTAGAGCGGTGAGAGGGTTAGAGAGTATCTTGCCAGGATATTGATAACCCTTGGTGCTTTAGCAAGCCCTAGTAGATCTCTCGTTTGGAGCCTTCCAAGGGCTATTTTGAGTATCAGCTCTTCGGGAATTTCTCTAAGGAACTCACTTCTATCCCTTGGCGACATTCTTAACATGAGATCTAAGATCCTTCTTTGGATCCTAATAACCCTTGTGATCCTTAACTCTCTAAGCTCATCCACATAAGAAGTACCCTTTTCCATACTTTTGAAAAAGGCTATGGAACTCCATATAGAAGGCCTTATACCCTCACCTGTAGCAGGTAGTACGAAGCCTGCTGCCTCACCCACATAATAAGGATCTCTAGACTTTATAGTCTCCCAATCGATCCCGGATACTGTTACCTGTGCCCCTTCTTTTTTCACAACTTCGCCTCTATGTATATCTGCTCTCTTCATAAGGATATGTTCTAAGATCTTCTCCAGCTTCTCTCTCCCAGCGAACCCCCCGACACCGATCCTAGCGCTCTTTTCACCTTCGGGGAAGATCCATGCGTAGCCTACAAGATCTGAGTAGAACCTTAGCTCGGGTATCTCTGGCTCCTCTATAGATGGAGCTCTAACTACTACCTGGATCGCCAGGATCTTCTCCAGATTCTTTGGCTGAGATGAAAACCCACCCGCTATTATAACAGCATCGTATCTCCTCTCACCGCCTTTGCTTCTTATAACCCCTCTGCCATTATATCTGGCTGGTGAGTCCATATATACATTAATGCCTTGTGCGAGCCTATCTAGGAACCCCTCCTTATCAATTATATATCCTAACAGCCTATTCCTACTGTGGAAGAGCATCTCATCATCGAGATATACATCGTAGCCCTCATACCTCCAGATAGAGGATTTAATGACTTCTGAGAAAACACCGTAGCCGGTCTCCTCACTATCCAATATTGGGAATCCCCAGCCACACGGCTTAGTGGCAAAACGCTTGTGAGCCTCGTATACATGTACATCGTAGCCCTTATCAGATAAAAGCCTGGCAAGTGCAAGGCCTGAAGGGCCAGCCCCTATGATTCCTATCTTCAAATAGCTACCCACTAATCATATGCTGTAGAGGTTTTTTATCTCGATTTCATAGCGTAGCTCTGGCTGCTAGATCTGTACATTTGTATAGCTATACTTGGGAATATATCGATGATCATCCTCAACCTAACCTTGCTCATCTCAGGATATGCTCTTATAATATGGGGTTTGGGTTTCATTGGGCTTGATATTGTTTGATTTCAAGCCCTCTTCCCTTGGCTTCACCGCCCTCAGGATCCCATTTCATCGGGATCCATATCGCTGGGCTCCACCCGCTTTGGGTGACCCCTACCCACAGCTCCACCCTCATAGAGATCTCTGGTTCATAGCTGTGGAGGAACCCCGCATATTGGTTTTTTCTCTTCTATCTCCTCTTTCCTTCTAGGTATCTCCTCCTAATGTTTATAGATGCAACCCTATGCCTATTCATCTTTAATCCACATCTTGGGCATTCTCTAGATGTGTTCCTCGGATCCACATGAGCTGTTAATGCAACCTCTGATATTCTTCTATGTATTCTTTTCCATGGTGTTCTATAGCTCCTCTTCCTCCTATTCTTCCCCCTTTTCCTACTAACGAGATCCTCCCTATCTAGATCCTCGAAGACATGACTAGTGTTTTGGAATAGCATTCTCAACCCTGC
>JAVVGG010000086.1:0-6692 GCA_032249275.1 Desulfurococcales archaeon | reverse complement strand
TCATAGGTTCCCCCCATCTATTCGGGTTTACATCTGTAAATAGATTGGTATTGCATTTTGCAGCCCCCGAATATCCCCCATATATAGTCGCTTCCTTTGATCTCAACGGCTATATGTGTAAAGAAGAGGCACAATAATCTCCATAGCTAGAATTATTGTAACAAAAATATGTCTTTCCATATAGATGCCTGACTATAATAAGCAGCGGGATCGTTATAAGATGCTCGCTATGTAACCTTTAGAGTAGAGGCCCTGCTTATAAGCCTTGTGATCGTTTATCCTTTGGAGGTTCTAAATAAATTAAGGGTATCTCCTATGATGGTCGGGATCGTTGAGGGTTTCTATGGACAGCCTTGGGATCTGCTTGACAGGATATCCATAGTATCTTTTATGGGGAGGGTCAGACTTAACCTATATATCTACGCTCCTAAGGATGATCCATATCATAGGGTTTCGTGGAGGAGCCCGTATCCACAGCACCAGATGGAGGGCTTTTCAATACTTATAGATGCCTGTGCCAGGAATGGCGTTGCATTTGGCTATGCAATATCCCCTGGTCTCGACATTGATTATTCTTCTAAGAGTGATATAGATATCCTCATAAGGAAGCTTGACATGTTCATGGATCTTGGTGCAAGGGTTCTAGGGATTTTTCTAGATGATATACCTCCTGAGCTGAGGGGCAGGGGTTTTAAGAGCCTGGCGGAGGCCCAGGCATCTATTGCGAATAAGGTATATAGGGAGCTATCTCCAGACAGGTTGTTCCTCGTGCCAACCTATTACTGGAGCTATGAGGAGGGCTATTTGAGGGAGCTCGGCTCTCTTCTAGACAGTGGTGTTGAGATTGTTTGGACTGGTAGATATGTTGTCTCACCAACAATAGATCTCGATGATCTTGAGAGGTTTAGAGAGATAACGGGTAGGTATCCAGCTATTTGGGATAACTACCCTGTCAATGACTTCTTTATTGTGAGGGGTGTTATGAGGTTACATATGGGGCCTATAAAGGGAAGAGATCCGAGGATATTCAGCGTCTCACCAGCATATATGTCGAACCCCATGAACCAGGCTGAGACCTCCAAAATACCGATCTACAGCGTTTCGAGGATAGCACGTGGATACGAGCTTGGAGGTGAGGTTCTAGAAAGAGCTGTCGAGCTCATAGCAAATGAAGAGGTATGGGACGCTCTAAAACTATTTGTAAGGCTAAACAGTTCAAGCTCCCTAGACCCTGAAGCAGATCTCGAGCCAGGTGGTGGAGAAGCTAAATCGCTAATAGACATGGTAGACACTCTCAGGAGAAGTCTGGGTAATAGAAAGCTTCTCCAGGAGATAAGCCCCATACTATCTTTCATAGAGAGCCTTGCAAAAGCACTAGCCAGGGGTGAGAAGATGCCTAGTAAAGTCTATAGAATCCAGACCGCCGGGCTATATGATCCACCAATTGGCGATGAATCCATGGTAAGGATCTTCGGAAGGGTTGCTAGAAGGAAGCCTATGTGGATATCATGAGGAGGTTGAACCCATTGGTCTCATTAGGTGTAGATGTTTTCCTAGGCGAGGGGATATGGAGAGCGTATAGAGGGAAGAGGATCTCGATCATGTGTAACTCTGCTAGCATAACATCCAACTACACATATACTGTAGATGAGATGCTGTCCAGAGGATTAAAGATCCAGGGTATTATTGTTCCGGAACATGGATTCTGGGGATATTTTCAGGCTGGGGAGGAGGTTCAGCACTATTACGACAGATACCTAGGATCTTGGGTATATAGCTTGTACAAGGCTTTCAGAGAGGAGGTGAAGAGGGCTCTCGAGGAGAGTGAGGCTCTCATAATAGATATCCAGGATCTCGGCCTCAGATTCTACACATATTTATCCTCAGTCCTCGATCTATTACATTTGGCCTCAAGACTGGGAGGAAAGGAGATTTTGATCCTAGACAGACCTAACCCCCTTGGAGGAATAATAGTTGAGGGACCTATCGCCAGAGAAGATATGATCTCGATAGTCTCCCCATATAAGATACCTATAAGATATGGAGCAACCATAGGCGAAATTGCAAGGCTTTACGAGAATGAGGAAAGCATCGGCATAGATCTCCGGGTAATACCTGTGAAGGGGTGGTCAAGAGAAATGGATATATTAGATATAGCCACGCCATGGGCACCACCGTCTCCAGCAATACCCACTCCCGACACTGTGTATCCATATGCCTTAACAGTATATTTCGAAGCAACAAATATAAGCGAGGGTAGAGGAACGTATACACCATTCAAGATATTTGGAGCACCATTCATAGACCCTAAGAGGCTTTCACAAGCCCTTGGAGACGTGATTAGCAGGGATATCGCGGTTTTCAGGCCAGCTATGTTCAGACCCTTATTTTCCAAATATAGCGGTGAGATATGCGGCGGCGTATATATACATGTTATAAACAGGAAGAGAATAAAGGTGTTTGAAACAAGCCTTAAGATCCTTAGCACAGTGTATAAGCTATATGGAGATTACATTGAAACGAAAAAATATGGCGATAAATTCTCGATCGATATGCTATATGGAGATCCAAGGGCCAGATATGCTATCACAGGCCAACTTGATCTAGACAGCTATATATCATCTGTGAATTATGAGATTTTAAACTATAGAGAGAGATTAGAACAGGTCAAGATATACAGCTAATCATCCAAAGACCTCTATTCAAGCAGACGCTCAGTAAGAAGATTCCTTATATCGCCTGCTGGCAGGTCTCTTCTAGAAAGGCCCAAGAATGGGGTGAGTATTATTAGCTAAGAACTGGATCAGGGTTTCGATGCCACATGCATCATACCTAGACATTCCACTCTTAATCATGGGTTGCTATGTTTTCTCGATGCTTTGAGCTACAACTGAAAGCCTCGGCCTTTCAGAGTGGGAAGGAGACCAGAGCTATAGCAGTCGTCTTAGTTGTTCTAACATAGACTCCTGTGAAAACACTCATTTGGCCTACTAAGGTCTCTCATGTTTTATATCTATAGCTTTAGAGATGCTTCACAGATCTCTTGTATTTCTCGAGTAACATTCTATTTAGATCCTTGCTGCCTGGGATATTCACACTAACCCATATCTCTGGCTCATATCCCCTTTTAACGAGCTTCTCGATGGCTAGTATCTCGAGTGAGTGGGCTATGAAGGAATTCACTATAGTCGATACAGGGGCGATTCTCTTGCCACCAAGCTCCTTGATCTCCAGGGCAGCGTCGCCCTCGGGCACCTTGTTATCTATAACGATATCTGCAACCTCATATAGTCTCTTACCATATCTATTCTCAGGCTCGAGCTTCTTGGAATATTCAACAGATGTTATAGCTATCACACTCACACCCCTCTCCCTAGCAAGTACAGAGGCTTCAACCGGCACAGCATTCTTCCCAGAGTTCGAGATTACTATAAGCACGTCTCCCTCGCTAGGTGAGTAATACTCTATAAGGGCATCTGCATATCCACTTAGCCTTTCAATCATAGAGCTTTTAGCAGCCCCCGAGAACGGGCTTATAGCAATATCGAGCATCGGATATATCTTTGCAAGTCCTCCAGCCCTGTGGAACATCTCCGCAGCTACCAGCATAGAGTGGCCAGTTCCAAGCACATATATCGACTTATCATATATAACCCCCCTAGCGATCTCCTCAGAAGCTCTCTCCATGTTAGCCATCTCTTCACGCAAGATCTTATCAATCATGTCGCATATCAAATCCCTATACATCAACATATAACCCAGCCCCATACCCATCACCGCTTGTCCCTGATGGTTGTTGATTATCGCTGGCATTTATTTGTTTATGTTGCTTTGCTTCTTGACCCACAGGGTTTTGGATATCCCTGTGGTTTCATGTGTGGCTGTTGAGCCCAGTGGAAAGGGGCTCCCATCTAGACTTAAAACCCCGAAGCCCTTCTGGGCATAGCCCTCATATAGGGCTTCGGTCTCGGGTGCTTTGGGTATCATAGCGTCCCGAGGTTTCCCAAGATATAGTAGAGATATCACATCATCATCATCAAAACAATTATGGATTAGACGCTCATAAGCTTAAGCTGGAGAACAAACAAATATAAAAGCATCCCCATTACCATGAAAAAGAGTACAGCTCAAGCCCCTCGATAGAGGGATAGGGGTAACGAGGCGGAAACCTCAGCAAAAAGATCTTCTTATAGAATTTTATATAGAAATTGAAATATAGAATTGAAAGATATATTTAGGGATATTATGAGCCTTGCTGATAGACTGATCAGGAAGATCGGACTTGAGAGGAGAATTGTTGCAGGGCTCATCTCAGGCACTAGTGCCGATGGTGTTGATGTGGCTATAGTGGAGCTGGAGGGGCATGGAAAGGGTATTAGGCATAGAATGCTAGCCTCGGGGGTTGTTGCATATCCAGAAGACCTAAGAAACCTTGTGCTTAACTCTATTTCATCCGGTAGTGTGAAGGATATATGTGTCCTCAACTTCTTGGTAGCAAAGCTCTTCTCTAAAGCTTTTGAGGATGTGGTAGGCATCTCTAATCTTGGCCTTAATGATGTGGATCTCATAGGCTCTCATGGGCAGACTATATACCACTATCCCGAGCTAGTGAGATGTGGCGGATTCGAGACTAGATGCTCTCTCCAAGTGGGTTCCCTGCAGGTTATTGCCGAACATACAGGGGTCATAACGGTGGGCAATTTCAGGGCTAGAGATATAGCGGCTGGGGGTCATGGAGCACCTATAATAGCTTATGTAGACTATGCCCTATTCTCACATCCATCAGTGGGTAGGGCTATCCAGAATATAGGGGGAATAGCCAACGTTACCATCCTACCTCCAAATGCATCGCTAGAAGATGTATATGCCTTCGATACAGGTCCTGGAAACACCTTGATAGACTACGCAGTCTCGATACTATATAAAGAGCTTAATTACGACCCCAACGGAGAGATAGCATCGAGAGGAGCTCCAGATGAGGAACTTCTAGAAGAGCTTATGAGTCATCCATATATCTCGGCCCCTCCACCTAAGACAACAGGTAGAGAGGTTTTCAGTAGGGAAATGACTATGAAGATAGTCGAGAAAGGCATTTCCAAGGGTCTCTCTAAAGAAGATATAGTCGCAACACTTACAATGTTTACAGTGAAGAGCATAGTATATAACTATAAACGTTACATTCTACCTTACAGTAATATAGGAGAGGTTATAGTAGGTGGAGGTGGGACTAGAAATAAAACTATGATGAGGTGGCTTGAGAAAGAGTTTAGAAGGCTCAGTCTGAAAATGCTGAGGCATGAGGATCTTGGGGTAGACTCTAAGTTCAAAGAAGCTCTTGGAATGGCTATATTGGCACACGAAACTCTCAGCGGGATTCCAAATAACGTGCCCCGCGCCACAGGCGCCGTGAAAAGAGTTGTGATGGGAGAGATAGCCCTTTGATTCATGGTTGAATGTGTCTACGGAATTCTGATTACTTTGGTCGACTAGGTATATATCATTCTCAAGATAAGATCTATAGCTATTATCTGTCTCTCTATCGCTTCTTAATATTTTCCATGATCCGATTAGTTCTTAGTTCTGATATCCACGATCTTTTTAATATATGCTGTGAGAGTAATCTCTATTAGATCCTCTACTGAGTTCACTATAGATATAACCTCGCCTAAGGCTGGCTGTATAGGTTGGGGAGAGAAGATCATCTTTTCTCCCAATATCCTCTTAACAATTCCAGCTTATCATAATAGTCTCATATCTCATCACTATCACATGGATATCTTATACAGCTTGCTATATCTCTTGTGAGACGCTCTATATTAGATATGACTTCAACCAGCTCTTTAGAAGAGACTCTAGAATCGTGGATTCTCTTTACAAGTCTATCTATGGAATCTATGAGATCCTCTAGGGTTTTTACCAGGATTGCGTTGAGTATATGCCTTAGCTATATCTCTTGCATCAACACCCCTACTGAGGTTCTCAACCATGTTTTGTGCTGAGATCCTTATGAATGAGTAGAATAGGAGATCCATTTTATCCTTGATTTCGTGGATCTTTACCGCACTATTCTCGTCTAAATCTCTTACAAATCTATTAAGGATTTCTATAGCATCCTCGACATGATCCAGAGCCTCTATAATAAAGCTATCCATGTCTGTCTCATCTTTTTGGAAGGAGGTGGATACTAGTTCCCGGATTTTAAGGCCTAGCCCTGCTCTATAGCATCTAGATGATAACCCTAGAATGTATGCAGATAACATCTTCTTCACAGACATTCTTTCATTTGTGGGAAACCCTCCTATGTCAGGACATTTTATGTCTACTTTTTCTTTGCTCTTAGAATTGTCTAAATTGTCTATAGGATAGATCACTATAGATCTGTTTTATCCAGCTTGACAACGACCTTATCACCCTTCCTGAGCCCTAGAATCTCTACCCACCTTTTTGGAATGACAATAGCTAGCGACCTCCTGCCGACAGTTATTATATGCCTAACAGCTACTCTCATAAATGGTACCTCAGTAGTAGTGATTCGCAGCCTTAAAATCCTATATAGATCTGCGAAGTCTTCTAGCTAGCAGACTATTAATGCTTTTGAACAGCTCGTAGTACTATTATATCGATGTTGTTGCGAAAGTCAGTGTATTCGTCGCTATATACCATAGCAGATAGAGCTCTGGCTCTCCTCATCC
>JAVVGG010000085.1:0-6808 GCA_032249275.1 Desulfurococcales archaeon | reverse complement strand
AGGAATATACACCGCTGAAAATGTTAAGAAGTATAAACCCTCCGTTGAGATCTATGGGGGGTTTCTATCATGGATCGGTTCTGGGGACGCATATCTAGTCTCTGCAAACCCTTTTGATATTTCCGGTGCAAAGAATGCTGGCATGAGAGCTATATATATTAATCGCCACGGCCTTCCAATAGATCCTCTGGCTCCTCCACCAGATCATATAGTTACCAGCATAGCTGATATCATTAACCTATCAATATAGCTTTTAGCTATAACCATATATGCAGTGGAAGAATTTCTTATTCCCACACATAACATCTAGAAAACAGAAAACCATAGCCAAGCCCTCATGAGCTGTTTTGGCTTCATGTTGGTTTAGAAGGTTTGTTAGTGGATTTCTTATAGAGCCCCGCAATGAGGGTGGAGCTGCGGGTTAGAGTCACCCAGAGCGGGTTGATGCAGATGATGCGGCAGGGCAGTGAAAGCCCTGCCCAATGCGATGAAGCTAAGGGAAGAGGGCTTGACAAACACCAAGCCCAATGAAACCCGAACCCTAGTAGCATAATCTCCTCTCTAGAGAGTGTATCTTTAATGTAATCGGTTTAAGAGGGATCTCTTGTTAATAAGGGTAGATAATCCATTATATTGGGGTATGGCTTGGCAGAGGTTGTGCCTCCTGAGTTGGAGCAATATGCTGTAAAGCTCCAGCAGCTAAGGGCTAGGCTCGGACAGGTTCAGGCTGAAAAAGGGGTTGTCCAGGCTGAGTTGAAGGAGGTTGAGAGGGCCTTAGAGCTTTTAAAGGGGGCTGCTCCAGATGCCCTTGTTTTTAAGAGTGCTGGGCATCTAATGGTGAGGGTTTCCAAAGATGATGCTGAGAAGGAGCTGAGCGATAGGAAGGATATTCTCGAGCTTAGGCTTAAGGCTTTGGAGAGGCAGGAGGCCAGTTTGAATAGCGAGATAAAGGATCTAGAGGCAAAGATCAACGAGATAATGGGAAGATACTATGGTAGAAAAGGCGGAGGAGGCTAGCGAGAGTAGAGGGGATCTATGGGTAGAGGTGGCTCTAAAGGTAGAGGATAGGATTGAGAGGGAGATTGAGAAGAGGCTTGGGAGAAAAGCGCATTATGTTGCTGCTATTAGCATTAGAAGATCCTCTGATAGTGTTGACCTAGGAATAGATCTTCAGATATTTTCTTCATCAGGATCCAGGGAGAAGCTTTTAGAAATAGTTGATGAGGTGATCGATGCTGGATTTAGAGAAGCTGAGAGGTATATTGAAAAGGGTTGGAGAAGAGATCGGAGATCTTTCGAAGGAGAAGAAGGTGGCGATAGCGTCTCACCCCTCAGCTGATCTAGACTCAATCTCCTCAGCACTTGCATTATCTCTGCTTATTAAAAGCCGTTCGAACACAATTCCATGCTATATATCTAGCGGAGGGTTTGATACCCTGGCGAAGAGAGTCTATGAAGATGCTGTCTCTAAAGGATATATGGGGGAATGCCCAGCGAATCTGCAGAGGAACTGGATCCTATTGGTAGTGGATACACCATGTAGAAGAGCATCTGCTGAGTGCTCTTCCTTCGACGCAGTCTATGTGATCGATCATCATATGTCGAGTGGGGAGGAGCCTAGATACCCAGGCATTGTATATCCCGAGGCGTCCTCAACCACAGAGTTATGCACATTAATGCTTGAGGAGACCTCCACAGATATCCCAGATCCCCAGCTAGCTAACAAGATCCTAGCCGGGATCCTATATGACACGAGAACCCTCACACTAGCCTCAATAATCGCTATAGAGGCCACTAGATATTTGATGAGATGGGGAGCAAGGGTCGGTGAGGCTTTACATCTCATAAGAAGATCGCCTGGGGTGGATGAGAGGATAGCCAGGTTGAAGGCCATGTCAAGGGTTATGATCTATAGGAGTGGTGAGATACTATTGTGCATAACGCATGTAGGCGCTTATGAAGCCTCTGCAGCCCAGATCCTCATAGGAGGGGGATGCGATCTAGCTATAGTGATCTCGGAGAAGGATGGTGAGACAAGGGTTGTAGGTAGATGTTCAGAGGAATTCTGTAGAGAAGCCGGGCTGGGGGATATGATTCTAGATGATCTTGTGAAGATCTATGGGGGTGGATGGGGAGGGCATAGACTTGCAGCTGTAGCATCTGTAAAGGCTTCTTACGAGGAGCTATTGAAGAAAATACCGCTGCTCCTTGGCAGAAAACTGGGAGTTGAGTTTATGCTTCTAGAAAAATAGCTGGGGAGGTCAATAGAGCTTATAACAATATCTAGCATTATTGAAGAGGGTAGATGCGGCTAGCAGCGGCTCCACAAGAACCTAAATAGATAGAATCCTGAAGAAATATATTTTTCCGAACATATGTTCAGTGGTGAGGGTCCATGCAGAAATTAGTACAACTACCCGATATAAAGATCTATGATAGAGTATCTGTAGATACTTGGAAGGCAGCGGTGATAGTAGTTGATATGCAGAACGACTTCACACATCCGAAGGGAAGGCTGTTTGTGCCAGAAGCGCCTAAGACTATACCCAATATATCAAGGCTATTAGCAAGGGCAAGGCAATATGGTGTTCCAATAATATATACACAGGATTGGCATATGAGAGACGATCCAGAGTTCAGGATCTGGGGTGAACATGCTGTTGGAGGTACATGGGGGGCTGAGATCGTTGAGGAGCTAAAGCCCCAGGAGGGCGATATAGTGATTAGAAAGCTTAGATATGATGCCTTCTATGGGACACATCTAGAGCATATCCTCTCCAGGGTTCTCAAAAGAGATACCCTCATAATAACCGGTACTGTGGCAAACATATGTGTGCTCCACACTGCTGGGAGCGCGGCTCTAAGATGGTTCGATGTGATAGTCCCCATAGACGGAGTCTCAGCCCTCACAGAATTCGATCTATATGCTGCGCTTAGACAGATAGACTTCCTATATAAGGGGAAAATAGTTAGAAGCGTTGATGACATAGCATTCTCCTCTCAGCCGAGATAGCTTTTTGTCAAATCTAGCTATATATATGTGAAATTGGATCTATAGGCGGTGGTATGTACGGTTTATAGAGCGCCTCATCATGTAACAGGCTTCTGGATCCCTTTGAAAGACAGAGATCCATATTCAACGGGCTCGCTCGGTGTTGGAATACTTCTAGAGCCTGGGATGATAGCCTATGATAAACCTGTTGATAGCTGTATTGTGGAGGTTGGCGATATCTGTTTAGATAAAGGCCCGGTGGAGGTTATAACCCGCGAGAGGAGGGTTGCACACGGTCTCTACATAAGATCCTCGGTGCCCCCAGGGGTTGGAGGTGCTGTAAGCGCTTTCACAGCCCTTGCCATCTCGTGTGAGGCTCTGAGGGCTGAGGGCAGGGGCTGCAGATCTAGGGAGGATCTCTTAGAAGCCTCTAGAATAGCTCATAGAGCCGAGGTGCTCGCATTAACAGGATTAGGAGATGTGATAGCCATGATCACTGGTGGGGGTCTGGTTATGAGGTTAAAACCAGGAGCCCCAGGGATCGGGTATGCAATAGCTATAAGAGACCCCGCACTTGAATCTGTTGAGTTTACATTAGCTCAGATAGATAGGCAGATCACTACTGCAGATGTGCTTAAAGGTCTATGGGAGAAGATCTATAGATATGGTAAGGAGGCCTATAGAGAATTTGAAAAGGATCCCAGCTTAGAGAGCTTTATAGAGCTATCCCACAGATTCTCCCAAGAGGTTGGCTTCCTAGACAGAGATCTAAAGAGCTCTCTAGACGAAACCCTCACCCCATACCGTGGAAAAGGGTATCTACTTGGCTACTATGTTAAGAAATCTATGCTTGTGATAGCCCATGAGAAGAGGGTGGGTAGCGAGATCGCCTCAGCTGTTAGAGGGATTGTTAAAAGGGTCTTCGGTATATATAGGGTGGCATATGAAGGTTTCACCCTCGATTCCACAGAGAATATCCCCACCTAGGATCTTAACTCTATATTTCAAGCAATGCTTATAGATCCCACTTCTTCAATATTGGGTCAAGAGGCATAGGTTGTTTAGAGGAGTTATCCAGCTGTTAGAGCTAGTAATTATGTGCAGCCGGCCATATTTAAAAGAGAGCATCATTGCTGATCAGCATCTTTGGGCTGTTTATAAGCTACCTCATCTTAAAAGAGCTGGGCTGCCTAGATGTCATGGATACCTCCAGATCATCCTAGGAGGGAGTCGCTGATTATAAGGGAGAAGCTTGTTGAGGGGTTTAGAAGAGGTATAGTGGTTCCCCAGGGCCTCATAGCCCATGGGAGGGGTGAGTGCTTCGACTACTTAATAGGTGAGAGGACTATAGAGCCTGCTAGAATGGCTATAAGGGCCTCTGCCGCAGCCCTACTACTTGCTAGAAGACCTGTGATAAGTGTTAATGGCAACACAGCAGCCCTCGTTCCAGAGGATCTTGTTAGGCTATCAAAAGAATTGGGAGCACCTTTAGAGGTTAATCTATTCCACAGGACTAGGGAGAGGGCTGAGAAGATAGCTAGAGAGCTCCTCGAGCTAGGGGCTGAGAGGGTTCTAGGTGTTGACGATGTCGTCGAGGGTATACCGTGGCTTAGTAGTGAGAGGAGGTGGGTGAGTAGAGAGGGTATCTTAATTGCAGATGTTGTATTTGTAGCGCTCGAGGATGGGGATAGAACCGAGGCTCTTAAGAAGATGGGTAAGAAGGTGATTGCTGTAGATCTGAACCCTCTATCGAGAACGGCTAGGGCTGCAGATATAACTATAGTAGATAACATCGTGAGAGCCATACCCCTATTAATTGAAAAGATCAGAATGCTCAGGGGTAGGAGGAGAGAGGAGCTCGAGGATATATTGAAGAGCTATAACAATGGAGAGATATTGGCAGAGGTTCTACAGCATATAAAGAGAAGGCTAGATGAGATCTCCAAGGAGATATTTCCAGAACTATAGTGAGTTCTAAGATCCTCAATATCCCTCTAAACAACACAAAGACAACCAAGATCTAAGCCACTAAAATGTAGCTAAGCAAACCCATAGAATCCCTCACTATACCAAGGAAATAATATTCGAGATCTTAGATACAATCAGATTCCGTGGAGTTGAAAGGGTGGAAGCTTTAAATCTCCCATTCTCCTGGACTGAGAGAAGGCTGGATCCTAGATTCTCACTATCTAATAGCTAGTAGAGTTATGAGGGCTAGGAAGATTTTCTGTTGAATTGTAAGTCGATTTCCGATCTTATTTCTCTTTGGAGCTTTCTTATCTCCTCTAGCTTGTCCTTGACCTTTTCGATCCAGTCCTTGCTACACTCTATACCTCTGTGAGTGAAGAACGCCACAGCCTCGCTCCTGCTTCTGAAGACCCCTCCCTCTACCAGGCTATCTATTATCCTGAGATCTTCATCGCTTATTCTAACAGAGAGAACCGTAGTTGAGACTCTCCCCACAGCCTGTTCAAGGGTCTCTAGACTCTCCTCGATCACTTTAGCCACTGTTTTCCCTATATTCTCGAACACTCTAATAGGTATGATACTCTCTAGCCCATATCTAGCCCTGATCTTGTCTGCGAGATCCATGATCCTATCTCTAAGGCTATACGCCCTCTTCTCAATATAGTCCTCAAGCTCTTTAAGAGTATTCCTAACATCGCCTCTCTCATCGCTTCCTTCTTTAGCCTTTCTCAGCTCCTCGGTTAGCTCGTTGAGGGCCCCTCTAAACTCCCTCACAAGATCTCTGAGCTCCCTCATAGCCCATCTAAAAGGCCTATATTCCCTAGACTCGATCCTCCTCTCAAGCTCGTTCACCTCATCCTCGATCTTCTTGAAAGCCTCATCAACACGCCTCTTAAAACCCTCTACATCAAAGCTACTCATAACACCACCTACCTATATGTAGTAAAAGAGACTTATAAATATGATTACATGTAACTCTTACTACACATAGTCTGTTATGCTTAATAGCTTTCTAAGCAATTATGGCTAGGCGATCTAGAGGTGCTCCCATTCCCGCAACCCCTAGGCGAGGTTGAGGTTATCGAGTTCGAGGCTGAGGAGTTTCCGTGGATAACGATCAAGCTTAAAGATGGCACCATATTGAGATTCAAGGTAGTAGTCACAGGGGTTATGAAGGTCGGGCACGATCCCAATACTGGGATCCCGATCTACTCTATCCAGACACAGGGAGTGATCCAGCTAGTCAAGATCCCCAAAGAACTTATAAAGAGGACAGGGCAGCCGAGGAGCCCAGGCCCAACAACATAGCTAGGATCCAAATTTAAAGCTCTTTAGCAAAAGTCTCCTCATAGATACTTTTTAGATATATGTTATACTAGATGCTATAGAATTGTGTTTAAATCCTTTCAAAGCAAACAAACGGAATATGATCTTTGGAGATCTATTGTAAAGTGTAAAACATTATTAATAACAACTTAAAGCTCCGCTTAAGATTTATGAAGCCGAGTTAAGGAAATTCTAGGACTATTACTAATTAATAAGTTATTTAACTAGGAAGATTATGAAACCACTTTTCAATATATCATGGTGAAATATATAAATACCAAGGGGAGATTGATCAGATCATAATAGATACCAAGGGTGATCGCACCAGTCACAAATGTGTTAAAGTGTCCCTGAGGCGGAACTTGATAGGGCCAGGCGCCGACGAAATAGTTGGCCCTAGTTATCTGAGCGTTTACAACTGGAAGCCCGCCTTAAAGGGCTAAATGGAGGTCAAAGCAGGAGCTAAAGGTGACAATACAATTATAACAGCTATAAAGAAGATCACGTTTGAACTATCTTGTA
>JAVVGG010000084.1:0-6819 GCA_032249275.1 Desulfurococcales archaeon | reverse complement strand
AGCAACACCAAACAAATTAATATCAGCGATAATCAACAACCATCGGGGGACAAGCGGTTAGAGTTTATGGGTTTCTACGTATTCGCCTAGCTCTCTAACTGTTATATCTCCGCCGCTGAGCAGCCATTGGATTGCTTGTGCTACTTCTTTTGCAGTATCTTGGTGAAGGATTAGGGGTATATTCATGTCCACAGCTGTTCTTCTGAGTCTATAATCTCTTTCCGGTGTATACCCCGTTGTTATTGTTAGATCTATTTTTCCTCTGATAATCATATCCCTAGCGGTATCTTGTGAGAGCTTACTCCCTATGCTGGGGACTTCTGCGTCTTCTAGGGTATAGAGTGTAAAGTGTTTTGAGAGTGTCTCAGCAACCTTATCTAGATCTTCTAGATGGCTTTCTACATAGCTGTAGATCAGAATCCCATTCGATGGGATCTTGTTAGGGACAGCTGATAGCCATGACTTTATAAGGGCGTCCTCATAGCTATTTCCTAAGCATGCAACCTCGCCAGTGCTCCTCATCTCAGGGCCTAGGAATGGATATGCGCCTCTAATCCTGGCCCATGAGAATTGAGGCGTTTTAACAGCGTAAGATCTGCTTGGAGGCTCCCAAAACTTCTCATCTATCTCGAAGCCCGAGCCTAGCGTTGCCTTCGCAGCCAGCTCAGCTAAGTTTACCCCCTTGGCCTTGCTTGAAAAGGGCATAGATCTGCTTGCTCTTAGGTTGAGCTCTATCACATATACCTTCCCATCTTTTATAATATACTGTATATTATAAGGGCCTTTTATCGCTAGCTCGCCAGCTAGTATAGTTGCGATTTCCTTCATTCTATCTACTATGCTCTTCCCAAGCCTCCTAGGGGGTATAACCATCATCGCATCCCCGCTATGAACCCCTGCTCTCTCTAAATGCTCGATCACAACACCTACTATATGACCTCTACCATCTGATACAGCATCTATCTCGGCCTCGATCCCTCTGTCTATGAACTGACTTATAGTCACAGAATGCTCTCTAGAAATTCTAGCCGCCTTGGCTAGATATAATCTTAGCTCCTCATCGCTATATGCTATAGACATTGATGTCCCGCTCAGCACATAGCTGGGTCTTACAATAACTGGATAGCCTATCTCTCTAGCAGCTCTCAGAGCCTCCTCTATAGATGATGCTCTAGCCCAGAGGGGCTGGTTAATCCCTAGCCTGTCTAGGAGGGAGCTGAATTTAGCCCTATCCTCAGCAATATCTATGCTCCTCCCAGATGTGCCAGCTATTCTCAGTCCTCTCTTTTCAAGCTTCTTAGCGACATTATTTGCTATCTGACCTCCTACAGATACTACTATATATTCGAAGCTCTCCTTTTCATTTACATCAAGGATCTTTTCTAGGCTTATCTCTTCAAAATATAGCTTATCACTCATATCCCAATCCGTGCTAACAGTTTCCGGGTTATAGTTGATTATTGCTACCTTATAACCCATTTTCCTTGCAGCAATGGCGTAGCTAACAGCTGCCCAATCAAATTCTACAGAGACACCGATTCTAAAGCCTCCTGGGCCTATTACAAGAATCTTTCTATCCTGATCGCCTAGCTCTACATCGTCCTCCTGCCCGCCATATGTTGTGTATAGATAGTTAGTCTGGGCTGGCCACTCGGCTGCTAGGGTATCTATCCTCTTGATCGAAGATAGCCCAACAAACTTGATCCTAGCTTTTCTAACAAGATCCTCGTCGAGACCTATAGCACGGGCTATTTGGCTATCGGAGAATCCCATGATCTTTGCTTCCTGGATAATGTATGGATCTTTAAGAACCTCGACTCCTTTTCTCTTAATTTCCTCATAGAGATCTACTATGTCCTTCACAACTCCTAAGAAGAACCTATCGATGCCCGTAAGCTTGTGCACCTCATTAATACTAGCACCCATTTTGAATGCCTTCGCAGCCCAGAGAGGCCAGTAGGGCCTTCTATCCCTCAGAGCCTCTAGAACCTCCTCAACTGAATGCTTCTCCTCATAGAAAGGACCTCCAACAACGCCTGGCTCTCCTATATCCAGCATTCTTATAGCCTTTTGAAGCGCCTCATGCAGGGTTCTTCCAATAGCCATTACCTCTCCAACACTCATCATCTCGCTTCCAAGCCTTGCCTCGGAGCCAACGAATTTCTCTAGATCCCATCTCGGGATCTTGACAACCACGTAGTCAAGACTTGGCTCGAAGAGTGCCGAGGTTTTAAGTGTAACCCTGTTGAGGAGCTCGTCGAGGGTATATCCCATGGCGAGCTTCGCAGCTATATATGCCAGTGGATAGCCTGTTGCCTTGCTAGCGAGGGCACTGGATCTCGACATCCTCGGATTTGTCTCTATAACGTAGTGTATCTCACTACTTGGATCAAATGCGACCTGCACATTACATTCACCTATAAGCCTGATCACACCTGCAACTCTCTTTGAAACCTCTCTCCCAATATAGTATTCTCTATTCGTGAGTGTTTGGCATGGTGCAACTACTATGGACTCGCCTGTGTGAACCCCCATGGGATCCATGTTCTCCATACAAGCAACAGCAACCGAGTTGCCTTTACCATCCCTCATAATCTCGTATTCGATCTCCTTCCAGTGGTGCAGATACCTTTCAACTAACACAGTCTTCACAAGACCGGCATGTGCAAACGCCCTGTAGATCTTCTCCTTAAACTCATCACTCCTCCACGCGACGAAAGAACCCCCACCTCCAAGGTTGAAGCTCACCCTAACTATCACTGGGTAGCCGATCTCCTCAGCAGCTTCTATAGCATCCTTCGGAGACGATGCAGCCCTACTGGGGGGTACTGGGATGCCGCTTCTACTCATAGCCTCTCTAAAGAGCCCCCTCTCTAAAGCCACCTCTATGCCGCTGATAGGTGTTCCGAGAACCTTAGTGCCATATCTATTTAAAACCCCTGCCCTCCAGAGTGCCACTCCAACGCTTAGAGCTGTTTGCCCTCCAAACCCAATCATAATTCCATCTGGCCTCTCCCTCTCTATAACTCTCTCAACATATTCGGGAGTGATTGGGACAGCATATATTCTGTCGGCATATATATGGCTGGTCTGTATTGTAGCTATGTTAGGATTTACAAGTATAGCCTTTATACCTTCTTCCTTTATAGCTTTCAATGCTTGCGAGCCTGAATAATCGAATTCCGCTGCTTCAGCGATCTTTATGCCTCCACTCCCTATCACCAAGATCGATGAGAGGGTTTCTCTAGGCAACTATGCCTTTATACGTCAATGCTAAGCAGCTTATAAGAAATAGCGAAAAGAACCATATTTAGATCCCAATATCTAATGTAAAATATATGGAGTATCTGGCCTAGAAATATGTATATGGTTGAATAAGATTTCTTTGGATCATATATCTTTTAGTATCTATAGCTTGAAAACCCACTTCTCGAGTCTATATGCAGAGTCCCAGAAAAGGTACTCATATATAGAGCTTATTCTAAAACTCCTCATCACATCTGCCCACAGCTCTTCCCCAACTCTATATAAAATTTTATCAGCAGCACTGAGGACCATTCTAACTATGTTCTCATATGTTGCTGAGGAATACGTCTCTATCCATCTCTTATAAAGAGGATTCGGAGATCCTTTTTTCTCCAGATATTTGCCGACCTCGAGATAGATCCAATAGCATGGAAGAACAGCTGCTACAGCTTCCTCATAGCTCTCCTCAGCCGCTGTTCTCAGCAGGTGGCTCGTATATGCATAGTTGACAGGTGAGGGAGGGATTCTCGCGATCTCCTCCTCACTTAATCCCCACTCAGCTAGGAATGATCTGTGGAGACTCTTTTCAACCTCTATAGCTGTTTTAGCATGCTCTGAGAACATTGAAATCAGATTCTCATTTCGGGATCTAGATGCAAGCCTGGAAAGTGCTCTTGAGAAGTCCCTCAGATATAGGGAATCCTGGATCACATAATATTTGAAAACCTCAACACTTAGATCCCCGGTGGTTAGACCACTTATAAATGGGTGGTTCAGGATAGCGCTGAACACATCCTCTATAGAACTCCACAGTCTCTGTGTAGGTGTAGACATATAGATCCCAGGGAATAAGTGTTAATAGCCTTATAACCATCCAATAGCGCCTCTATATCTATCTACTTACTAGCTCTATTCTTCAAAAATAATACCTCTATTACAATTTGGAAGCCTTGCCTTTTAGGGCTGGCCTGTTAATCTCTCTAGAGCTTAGTCTCCAAGTAATATACCTAGCTCAACAATAGCAAGTCATAAGAATCACTTTGAGATATCTGTCATGGATATTCACATTATTAAATCTGGGCAGAAGTGTTTCTCCTCCCATGGAATTAAAAAGAAATTCCTCGTGTATAGGTTTAACGGCTTTAACCCGTCTCATGTATGTTTCAACCTCTTTACCTTAGAGATCAGGAGCTTGTTATGGCTTAGACGCCATCTTGAAATCAATAATATAAGCTTTTACTGATGTACAATATACGGTGTTGTGATGTCTCAAGGCGAGATCTTTTTGGGTAGATATGTGGGTAAGAGGGTTAAGAGAATCGAAGATCCGAAGCTTATAATGGGAAGGGGGCTATATGTTGATGATATAAAGCTTCCTGGTGCTCTATATGCATATTTCCTTAGATCTCCATATCCACATGCGAGGATAAGATCTATAGATGTGAGTGATGCTATAAAATTAAGTGGTGTAGTTGGTATATATACCTACAAAGATATCGAAAAATATGTAGAACATATTACGTATGATGAAGCAAAGTCCGAGCCGATGACTCTTCTAGCTAGTGGGAAAGTTAGATATGTGGGAGAGCCTGTCGCAATGATCATTGCAAAGGATAGATATGTTGCTAGGGATGCTGCAGACCTTATCAGCGTTGACTATGAGCCTCTACCAGCTCTTACAGATCCTTACAAGGCTATGGAGAGCGATATTAGGATCCACGAGCCTGCTGAGAGGAACATAGCATTTGAGAAAAGTTTCAAATGTGGAGATCCTGATAGCGCCTTTGCCAGGGCGCATCTAGTGATCTCAGAAAGGCTCTATAACCAGGGCGTAGCACCAGCTCCAATGGAGCCGCGCGGTGTTGCTGCATACTTCGACGGCTATAACCTTACCGTCTGGTCATCAACACAAACACCCTTTGACTTGAAGGAAGAGCTCTACTCAAGGCTAAAGCTTAAGGTGCCTAGGATCAGGGTTATTCAGCCTGATGTGGGGGGCGCCTTTGGCGCTAAGATCATTAGATATCCTGAGGAATTCCTTGTTCCACTGGCGTCGATACAGCTAAACTCGCCTGTTAAGTGGTACTCGACCAGATGGGAGGATCTGGTGAGTCTTAACAGGGGCAGGGATCTTTACGCCGAGGTTGAAGCTGCTTTCGATAAGGACGGGAGGATCCTTGGGCTAAGGGCTAGGATCGTAGGTGATCTAGGTGCATATCCATGGGGAACAGAGCTACCGATGATATGTGCAAGAATGATCACAGGGCCATACAAAATTGAAAACGCTTCAATAACAGCGCTAGGTGTGTATACAAATAAAGTACCGTTGATGGCCTACAGAGGTGCTGGGAGACCTGAAGCAACCTATTTTATAGAGAGGCTCATGAGTATAGCAGCTGACGAGCTTGGGATCGATGATGTGGAGATCAGGCTTAGAAACCTGATCAAGGCTAGCGAGATGCCCTATAAGAATTGTGCAGGGCTCACCTATGACTCGGGGGATTATCCAGGCACCCTACAGAAGGGCTTAGAAAAGCTCGGCTATAGGGATCTATTGAGGTGGGCGAGCGAGGAAAATAAGAAGGGAAGATTAATAGGTGTAGGTCTATCATTCTATGTGGAAATAACCTCAGGAGGGCCGTTCGAAAGCGCTATAGTCAGGGTTGAAAGTGATGGTAAGGTGACAATAATAAGTGGTGCATCACCACATGGGCAAGGCGATGCAACAGGCTTTGCACAGCTTGCAGCTGACATCCTAGGAGTTAATATTGAGGACATCAGGGTTCTCTGGGGAGACACGGATCTAATAGCTAGAGGGCTCATAACTGCTGGGAGCAGGACTATCACAGTTGGTGGCGGAGCTGTGATCCAGGCAAGCCTGAAGGTTCTTGAAAAGGCCAAGAAGATCGCTGCCCACATGCTGGAGGCTAGGGAGGAGGATGTGGTATTCGAGAACGGCAAATTCTATGTAAGAGGCACACCTGATAAAGCTGTTACCCTGAAAGATGTAGCGTCTAGAGCATACTTCTCACCACCTCAGAGTCTCGAACCAGGTCTCGAGGCGATCAGCTATTATAACCCAGGCGGACCTGTCTATCCATTCGGAGTTCATATATCGGTTGTCGAGATTGATAGAGAGACTGGAAGGGTCAAAGTACTTCTACATAGATCATATGATGACGTTGGCAGAGCGATAAACCCAATGTTAATCGAAGGACAGCTAATGGGGGGCATAGCCCAGGCAATAGGGCAGGCTCTCTATGAAGAGCTTCTCTATGATGAACAGGGGTTCCCGAGAAACCCGAACTTAGCTGATTACTTAGTGCCAACAGCTGTTGAGATGCCCATATTCGAGATCAACTTCCAAGAGACACCTACTAAGCATCCACATGGCACCAGAGGCGTTGGGGAGATAGGGACTATAGCCGCCCCGCCAGCTATTATAAGAGCTATTGAGGATGCCCTAAAAAGGGCAGGCATACGTGTAAGGATAACTAGTATGCCTGTAAAACCCGAGCAGATCTATAGGCTCTTATCATCGACAGAGAAGAGTAAAGGTTAACACCCCTTCCC
>JAVVGG010000083.1:0-6867 GCA_032249275.1 Desulfurococcales archaeon | reverse complement strand
GCTGTTATTTAAGCATGTTATAAGGGTGCTTGGCAAAGAATTTCTAATAATTATAAGGATATCAATAGCTCTTCTCTCGATCTCTCTTTTTCTAGCTTTCACAGCTTTTATTCATGGAGCACACGAGATCTTTGTTCTGATCTTCTCACTATTTGTAATCAGCTTTTTAGTGGTTATAATAGGTGCTAGGCATGTATTAGAAGAATATATTACAGGTATTTTTGCGTCAAAGACCTTTGATCTCAGAGTAGGTGATTATGTGGAGATTGGAGATATAAAGGGGTATATAGCTGCTCTAGACGACACCAATGTTATTATAAAGGATATTAGGAAGGGCCTTATATATGTCCCCTACACAATGTTTGCCCATACACCATTTAAAAGGGCGAAAGTTGAGGAGGGCTACGATATCAGGATCACTGTAACTCTGAATCGTCATGTAGATCTGGAGGAGCTCAGAAAGGAACTAAGTAGGATAGCATCAGATCTAGGGTTGTATAACGTTAGGCTGGATATAGAGGCTATAGAGACTTCCGGAATCACTATCTCGATAAGAGGATCTATAAAAGATCCTAGAAAGCAGGAGGAGATTAGATACACAATTTTGGATAGGCTATATCCTCTTCTCTTTTCTAAAGGATAGGTAGATTATCGAACCAGCAATACCCCATAGAACAATGATCCATATATATCTCCATTTAACCATTATATTTATAGCTAGCCCAGATAGTGTTAATGCAACAGCTACGAGAGATGTTAGGGGGATACCAAAGACCTTTGGCCCTGCAAGTCCTCCATATAGCTCTCCCCTTCTAGTTATTATCCAGAGTGCTATAGATACCATGAGATAGTTTGCTAGAGATCCTATAGCATATACTTCTAAGATAAAGCTTAGCTCTCCTGGGAGTATGAATAATATTGATATGAGAAAGGCCAGGGTTAGAGAAACATGTGGCGTTCTATATCTAGGGTGGAGGGCAACTAATGCACGGGGCACTAGTGAATCCTTAGAGAGGATATAGGCAAGCCTTGAGAAAGTTACATATCCTGCTAGAGAAGCCATCAGCATTATCACAGCTATATTAATCACTACTAAAGGGACTATGAATGTAGAAATGTATGGAGTATTAGCAGCTATGAGGAGCATCGCTAGTGAGGGATCCTGCGCTAGAGAGCTATAGCTTATTTTATCCATTAACATAGCAACAAGGAAGACGCTATATATGGTACCTATTGATGCTACAAGAAATGTAGCTCTTGGAACTTGGAGAAGAGGTTCTCTGGCCTCCCCTGCTAGCTGACCAATAGCGTCGACCCCTGTGAATCCTCTAGAGGCTATAGAGAAAGCTGCAAGAAGATCTAACGGCTCTACGCTCTCCCATCTAAAGTAAGGCGGCGATGAACCTATTCTTCCAATAACCAGGTTTACACCTATTAATAACACACCTATGACTAGGATGTCCATAATAGCTATAGACATCGCTGTTCTAGCACTCTCTCTAATCCCAAGGAGGGTTAGTATATAAAGGCATAGGGACATTATAAGGGCGGGGACTTGAAGGGGGATGTTCTGCATGCCTATAGATAATAGATATTTAGATGCATCTAGAGTTCCATAACTAATCATTATAGCCTGGTCGATCATGAGAAACCATGTTGAGAAGAAGGCAACTGATCTACCCATTGCCTGCTTAACGTATAGATAGGATCCTCCTGCCTCGGGGAATCGAGAGCCGATCTCTCCATATACAAGGGCTATAGATACCATGAGGGCTATAGCATAGAGGCTTATTAGAAAAGATTCTTTACCCCCAAACGCTAATATGAAGCCCACAGCTAGATAAAAAGTAGATTGCGAATCTGCGTGAACCAGCGAATATAGATCTAGTGTTCCAAGTTCTCTTCTCAGCCACTCCCTTCTGATCACTGTGAAGCCAGCTCTCTGAGATCTTCAGATCTGCCAACCATAACTATAGTATCTCCCTCTTGCACTATCGAGTCAGGATCCCTTATATATCTGCCTTCCCTAAGTATAAGAGCCTTTACCATATATTTATCTTCAATCTCAGACAATGGTTTTCCCAATAGCTTTGAATCTGATGTTATAGAGAGTGTTAAGAGACCTAGCGCTCCATCTATAGGAATGAACTTCGAAAATCTGAGTTTAAGTATGCTAATTAGCTCTCTGATTACATTTTTCGTAATATTTACTGGGATCATGCCTCCTTCTTGAGCCAGTATCTCTGCATCAGAACTTCTTACCATTACGACGACCATTGGTATACCTCTAGATTTCAATATCTTTCCAAGCGAGAGATTGAGTTTCTCGTCAAAAGATATTAAAAATGCTACTTCCACCTCATTAATATTCTTCTCTAGATCTTCACCTATTCCCTCTTCCTTAAGTATGTGGATATACACAGGCTTCTCAAGATATCTTTTAGCGTCCTTCTCATCATTAGTAAGTATATGGACTATATAGCCATTATTGGAAAGGATGTCTATTATATATATAGATGCTTCATCGCCACTATCTAGGATCAGAGCCCTGCGAGCTATACTCATTACTAGACTTTCCCACATTATATACAAAGTAAGCTTCTATATTAATTTTGTTTCAAAATCTATCGATATAATAGAATCTAGAATCAGCTGTTCCTCTCTATCCTTAAAGAGCAGGAGGTTCGAAGCTAAAAAGTTGTTTAAGCCTTTAGCGTTAAATCTCTAAAAGAGACCTACATTAGGAGTACAAATACATGCAAACAATGTTCCTTATGATCTTCATGGATAGATAAATAGATGTTGGGCCAGCCAAAGAATATGGATAGCTGCTTTAGAATAAGGCTAACATATTAAATTAGAGTTGAATAGACATTGGGGGAGAGGTTAGTGACTGGTTATGGAGGCTTTGATGTGGTGTCTCTACTATATAAAATTAAAAAGGAAGCCTCTGAAGAGAGGAAAAGAGATGGTAATGTGTTCTGGGTTACGGATCTTGTTAGATGCCCTCTTAAAAGGGAGTATGAGATGATCTACCCAGAGATCTCTCTTTCCTCTATCTTCTCTCCGAGCGCGATTATAGGGGATCTAATACACATAGGTATTGAGGAAGTGATTAGGAATAAAGCAGGTCTTGGAGCGGTGTTAACTGAGGTAGAGGGGTCTAAAAGAGTTATGCTTCCAGATGGAAGAGAAGTAGAGGTTAGAGGTAGATGTGATATCATTCTAGAGATTGGAGGAGATAGGATAGGGGTTGAAATAAAAAGTGCTAGAAGCGATGCAAAGATCCCTCTTGAGCATCATATAGACCAGGTGAGACTCTATAACTGGCTTTTCAATCTTAGAAAATCGTACTTAGTATATATAACCCATGAAAGAATAACACAATATCCTGTGGAGCAGAGAGCCACGGATGATGAGGTAGTCACGAGAATAACTTCTAGATCCTATCCTAGATATATATGGGAGTGTAGATATTGTAGCTATGCTGTATTATGTCCATATAAAAAATATTGATCTAGATCAAATCATGCTACTCCTTTGACCTTTTCCTCCTCTAGTCTCGCTTTATAATATTTCTCTAGCTCCTCATCACTCATATTTCTATATGGCTCATCTAACACCTCTCTAGCCTCTTTATTCTTGAGGAAATAGTATGTGGCATATGAACATATGGGCACAACCTTTAAACCCCTATTCCTGGCTATCTCTAAAGCTTTCTCAATTAGCTTCTTAGCAACACCTTTACCCCTATGCTGTGGAGGCGTATATGTTGATATCAAATACATCTTCCCCTGTTCAACCCTATATGTTAAATATGCCTTTGAACCATCATTAAATTTGATATAGAAAACCTCAGATGTGTATTTAACCTCTAACTCTTCTCCCATGTGCCTATACCCCTCACTATATGATCTCTCAGAGGCTTATAGGTTTATCTAGGATCTTTTCCTATAATAGGTAGTGGATTTATAGACCTTAGCATTTAGAGTGTAGAAGAATAATAAGATTATTCTATTGGTTAGTAAAATCGTTAAGGATGTTTGATCTCAAGATGCTTCCAAACCTACGATTTCCCTGATCTGAAGGATGAATGTTTCTAGCTATAAGAGGGTTCTCCACATATATAAGGGATTTAGATCATATAATATTCGCTGATGGAGAATGTCTGGAGAAGTAGTTGTGATCGCTTTAGGAGGAAATGCCATACTCCGAAGAAATGATAGAGGTGATGTTGATGAGATGTGGAGAAACGTATATATAGCTGCCAAGCCCATAGTTCAGCTATATTCTGAGGGATATAGATTAGTCGTGACACATGGAAATGGTCCCCAGGTGGGCGCTATTCTTGAATGGTTTGAGTGCGCTAAGAATAAAATCCCACCTTTAACTATGGATATAGCTGACGCGATGACTCAGGGATGGATAGGATATATGCTCCAGCAGGCGATAGGAAATATAATGATTGAGAAGGGGCTTCCCAGGAAAGTTGTTACTATTGTGAACCAAGTTCTTGTTAAAGGTGATTTGGAAAAACCTGAAAAGCTTGTTGGGCCTTACTATAGCTATGAGGATGCTATGAGTATTTCTAAAGAAAAGGGATGGATCTTCAAGCAAGATCCCAGAGGAGGTTGGAGGAGAGCTGTACCCTCGCCAGAGCCTATAGAAAACCTAGAGATAGAAGCCATAGTATCGCTTCTCGAGAAAGGCTATATAGTGATAGCATCCGGAGGCGGAGGTATACCTGTAATAAATAGCGGAGGGGATATTGTGAGGGGCGTTGAAGCGGTGGTAGACAAGGACTTAGCATCGGCTTTGCTTGCCCTCAGGATCGGGGCCTCTAAGCTGGTTATATTAACAGACGTGGATTATGTATACATGAATTATGGAGGGCCTGCTGCAAAACCAATAAAAAGAATGAAGGCCAGTGAGGCTCTCGACATGGTTGAAAGAGGCTTATTCCCTTCAGGCTCTATGGCTCCTAAAGTTAAGGCAGCAGCGATATTTGCGAAATCTTCTGGAAAGAATAGCCATATAGGCAATCTAGACAGAGCACTTGACGTTTTTCAAGGATCATCAGGCACGGTAATAGAGCCTTAAGCTTTATGTCTTATCAACTGTATTTAATATTATAGCGATATACTCAGAATTTTACAGCTACAACTGAAAGTCTTGCCTCTTAGGGGCGATGCTTTCAGTTATAAGATTCCTCATACCCTATTTTCCGTCCAGCTTTATATGTGATCTGGAACCATGTATCAATACCATTAATACATGGATCATAACCCGTAGGCTGAAATATATGCAGAGATAGAAAGGCAACTTGAATTCCAATAGGCTCTAGATCTTTGCTAGCTCCTCAACCGACCTCTTGGCGGTTTCGATCCCCTTGAGATACCATGCTATGGATGCAATTAACCCTATGGCCCATATCACTGATGCCAGTAAAAGGAATAGATAAGCTGATATATAGGTTTCATAAACAATAACTGCTATTATAGATAGATTTGTTATCAGCGTTATAAAGCCTATTGTAGATGCTCTAACTCCTGTTGGGAATAGCTCACTCTCTAGAGCGCTTAAAGAGGCCCAAGCCCATTCTGAGAATATCATGTTTATGAAGACGACTATGAGGAACACACCTAGTGACGCAATACCATGGATAGCTGTAAGGGCTGCTGCAGATAGAGTCCCACCTAGGTAAGATAGAAATGTCGAGATCTTTCTACTTTTATCCATAAGAGGTATTAGTAGAAAGGCTCCCAGAGACGCTCCTATATTAGCTATAGCTATGTTTAAAGGTGCCGCATCGATTCCATAGGCGAATCCAGATGCGTAGGGGGCGTAATATGCTACCATGCTATATGTTGTATATTGCGATGCCGTTATAGCTACCAATACAGAGAGCCTAAAACGATATCTAGAAATAGCTTCCCTTAAACCAACTCCTCTAAAAGGTTCCATAGCCTTCTCCAGGCTCTTACCAGAGATACGAGGATCTATTTTGCTGCCAACAACACGTTTAATAACTTCTATAGCCTCGTCATATCTCCTATGCTGGACAAGCCACCTGGGTGATTCGGGTAGGTGTAGCCTGGCTATCGCTATTATCGCTGCTAATATTGCTGATGTAAATATCACAGAGTTGATCTGGATATTTATATCCTCATATATGGATCTATAGTAAAGTGAGAGACCCGCAATCAACGCTGCACCAACATTCCACATGTTAGCTGAAAGCATTATAGCCTTTCCCCTATGCCTTGCTGGCGATAGCTCCGCTATAGCTGAATATGCAGCCCCGATCTCCCCTCCAATGCCAAAATTAATAGCCGACGTTAGGATCAACAGCTCTGGAAAGCTATTGTGGAAAGGCACTAATAAAAATGCGGCAATCGTATAGATTGTTATAGCTATTATAAGCATGATCCTCCTACCATAGAGATCAGCAAATCTGCCTAGAAGGAGACCACCTAATGCAAAGAACGCAATATTAACAGCAAATATAGATGTGGCCATCTCAGGTTCTACTAGATACATTATGGCTGGCACTATCGTAAAGAGAACACCATCCAGAAAAAATGTAAGAGATACTATAGTAAATAACTTCCAATGTTCACGGGTCCAAGGGGCACTATCGAGAACTTCCCAAGGCGAGCCCATGCTCTCCCTAGCATCATATCCTTATAGCCAATATATAAGCCTATCTATAGATATATAATTAATGTAGAGTGAAGGAACCAGCTGCCTTTAAAGCATATGAAGCAAAAATAGATTTACAACTGAAAGCCTCCCTTTTAAGGCGTGGATGGCTAAGGCTTATAAGCTTTTGTTCTCCATATCTTTGGGGTCTTGACAGGCTACCCT
>JAVVGG010000082.1:0-6873 GCA_032249275.1 Desulfurococcales archaeon | reverse complement strand
CCAATGAACATGAGCACTACAAATAATAATGAAAGCCGAAACAGCCTGCCATCCCTTTTAGGGCGGGGGTCGTCAGCTAAATGGAGACTTTCAGCTGTGGAACTATCAGATCTTTTTTACAGTTGTATAGATTATAAGGGCCGTGGATGCTATGCTGAGCATTGAAACGCTAGCCAATAGGCTTGGTAGATCTCCGATCGACGCTCTGAGGATTTCGTAGAGATATCCAGCCCTTATGCCCTCGAATAGCCTTGGCACCACACATGATATAAACTGGTTAGATGGAAACGCCATATCCTCAAGGGCGCAGGGATAGGGGGTTACGGTAACTACTACCGAGTTAGTGAATATAGAGAATGTTGAGAGCGCTAGAACCAAAGTGCCGGTCTTAGGCCTTTTAATGAGTAGTAGTTGTATTGGGAGCGCTAGTACGGGGGTTATAGGTACTAAGAACCTTGGGCCATAGCTTAGACCCCCATCGAAGTCATACCACATTGAATGGGGTATCATATATAAGGCTAGGTATGCCGCGAATACGGATCTCTCATATGTGTTGCGTATAGATGATAAGAACCTGGGGAGCATTACAAGCCCCACACCGAGGACTGGGTAGAGGGGTATCAGCCCCTTTCTAGGGTCTATTATAAGCATATATAGACCGTAGAGAGGATCCACCGATATTCCTAAGAAGCCATCAACACCTAACTTCTTGAGCAAAAGGGTCTCTGGAAAGGAAAAGGGGTCCCCTGCTGTGGTTAGATTATAGAGAATCTGCACAATAGCTAGAGGTGCAAAACCTGCTAACCAGAGTATGAAGCCCCGTAGGAGGATCCTCGCTCCAAGGTTTCTAGCAACATATATAGCTACTATAGCACATACGCCTAGAGATGCTAAGAGGGCCATGGGATCCATTAGAAGGGCTAGAGAGGATAAGAAGCCTAGAAGGAAGTATATGCGTTTCCCAGCAATCCCTCTCCTAATAGCCAGTATTGCTAGGTATATAGTTAGAAGCATTGAGAATGTAAGAGGTATTTGTGGAAATATATGGCTGGAGTATATCCAAAGCATACCTCCCAGCGAGGCTATTAATGCCGCTGCAAGTGCATAGCGCTCGTCATAGAGCCTTGCGAGAGTGTATGTAAGAATGGTTGATGCGAGGCCGAAGATAGAGACTACCACACCCCCAATAAAGAGAGGGTTGCCGCCTATCCTAGCTACGCATGCTGGGATCGATATTAATAAGGGGAGGCCTATAGGCCCTGCAAAGATATATCTAGAGCTATGTTCAACAACATCTACATATATAGAGTAGCTCTCATTAAGAAAAACCTCTCCCACGCATATCCTAGCGGATAGAGCCAGCAGAGGTGCTGTATAGCTTGTGAACCAAGCAACATTGATACTAGAGATGAAGATGATCTCAATAGCGAGGAAAACAAGGATCAGCCTAGTTATACTTCGGTTGAGCTTTATAACGACCCCCTCCAACTCCACGGAGGATCTATGGCATTCTTAGAGAGCTCCTCTAGCTACCTTTTCTGCAGAGCTTATATAGATTGTCTCGCTGGCTATGGGGGATTGAATCGACTATAACTAGAGGTATCCCCCAGGGCGGAAGAGACTAGGGCTCTAAAGCTTTCTCCTTAGAAGTTCTAGCAAGGCTTCTCTAAGTGCTCTATCATCTACCTTTCCCCTTGCATAGGCTTTGATCTCTTTGTAGGCTCTTTCAACCCTATCATCCTCTCTTACATGCTTGCCGCAGAGCCATATTAGCGAGTCGAGGTTTATCATCGGTATACCGGATATCTCTGAGACTCTTTTCCATGCTCTCTGCGCCTCTTTATAGTTCTTCATAATCTCCTCCACAGGATCCCTCGCCTCTGCATCGGCTATTTCAGATGCATATGTTACTCCAGCGACTCTCCTGTCAACAGGGATTTCTATCGAGACTAGCGGTCTTGGTTTTGAGCCGCATATCCTTGCTATGTAGTGTAGCATTTTAACAGCGAATACTATGGTTTTCTCCGAGCCCTCCCTCTCAAGGCTTCTCGCAAGGATCTCTTTGAGTTTTTCAAGGCTTTTAAATAGATCTTGGGCTTTAACATAGATCTCTATATGTGTCTGGGATGTAACAAGCCTCTTGATCCTAGAGATCTTCTTATCCCTAGCAGCGACATTCCCCTTGGAGGTATTGAGAAAAGATATGAAATCCCTAACAAGCTCGTCAGGGCTACCAGATTTAAAAGGGTATCTAGCGAACTCCCACCAATACTCCTCGCCAGGCATTGATAGCTGATAGGATACAAGGGCGTTTAGAACTACTAGGAGGGATGCTGAGGAGCAGTCTCGAAGTTTTTCTACTAGAAATTCTAGAGCTCTATATTGGGGATCACCCTCCTCTATGGCATATATAGCTTCTAAGCCTAGCCTTGCTAGAGCTTTCCCAACTGCCTCAACCCTGTGGTCGTTGATCCTTATGGCCATAGCTCCTCCCTTACTCCTCTAACATGGTTTGTATATCTTGCCAACACGAACAATAGATCTGAGATCCTGTTTAGAAGAACAAGATGCTGCTTGGAGAGCCTGTTAGAGTGGTATAGCTTTGACGCGATTCTCTCGGCCCTTCTACACACAGTTCTCGCTAGGTGAAGCATCGATGCAGCAGGATCTCCCGAGGGATATACGAAAACCAGTCTAGGCTCAGGGATCTTCTCCCAATACTCCTTAGTCTTCTCCTCAACCCAGCTGAGATCTTCATCCCCGATCCTCGGCTTTGTAAGCCTATCTATAGGTGTTGCAACATCGCTTCCAAGCCTGAATAGTGTTTCTTGTAGCCTTCTAAGGATCTTCTCCACATCTTCAGGGGGTTTTAGGCTTCTCACAACACCTATGAGGGAGTTCAGCTCATCAACAGAACCTAGGAGCTCAACAACATCGTCTTCTTTAGCGACTCTCTCGCCATACATGATATATGTATAGCCATTATCACCGCTATGAACTTTCTTCATATGGCCACCACACTCTATGTGTTTAGGAATTATTTAGAGGTGGCTATCGGTTGCTATTGACCGGGCTCAATAGATCTTCTACCCTGCTTTAAGAAGCTGTCAAGGGATCTTTTTCCCCTTGATATTTGCCTAGAGATCCTATCGGCCCAGTAGATTGGTAGTGGGAGCTCCCCTTTTCTAGGCATCATTTTAAGCACTATAGCCTCAAGATCATCGATATCAACCTTATTACCTATAGTTATATAGATGGCATGCCTACCGCTACCTATGACTATACCTACATATCTACCATCAACCACTATATATTCTCTCCCGCCATCTCTCCTTACCTCTCCATAGAGGAGGCTTCTAGCAATGCCGATCGATGGCATGTTGAGAACAACACCAAGGTAGCTAGCAATACCGCATTTTCTTGGATGGGCAAGTCCATGGCCATTAACCATTAAAATCCCCTCCCTCGTTTTAAGGGATAGGAATGCTTTGATCATGAGGGGCGCTTCTCTAAAGGCTAGAAACCCCGGTATATATGGAAAAAATGTTATACCTTCTGCCACACCTATCTCCTCGATCTCGTGGGTTGCATAGTCTATAGATACTGCTGCAGCATATCCATAGTCGCCTCTATATGATACATCAAGCCCTATAACTCTTCTAGGCTCTCTCCCCAGCCTCTCTATCGAGACCTTTCTGGAGATAATTATCTGGGCTTGTGCAGCTCGCGATAGATCTAGCGCCCCATACCTCGAGACCATATTCTTCACGAAAATACCTGCTGAGTATCTATCTTATAGGGTATGTCCTCTCCTCTATACCGTTGCTCCTCACAATAGCTATGTCTATTCCATCGCCAGACATGGTGTCTCTTGCAGCAGCAGCCCTTATAGCTTTAACCACGAGGTTTACAGCATCCTCGACAGATTCTTTATCGTCCTGTGTTTTTCTAGGCACTAGGGATGGATATTCAGTCTCTATAACACCGATCGCTATGGGAGCGCCTGTTCCAACTGCTGCATATTCATCCTCAATGACAGAGCCAAGTGGATCCATAACATATATGTGTGCACCCTCTTCATCTACACCGCCAACTATGAGCTCTGTTATGAAGGGTGTATATTTATACGAGTATAGGATTGCTGATAAAAGCTTTGCAGCACCCCTAACAGATATCCTCGTTCCCGATGACATCTCATAGTATCTGATCTCGGTCGACATGATCCTTGAGATCGTTATCATGTCCGCGAAAATCCCCGCAGCCGCTATAGCTATCCTATCGTGGATTTTGAAGACCTTCTTAGCAGATCTGCTCATGACGAAGCCGCCATATCCAAACCTCTTTTCAGAGCCAAGGACAACTACATTGCCAATCTTCAACCCAACAGCTGTTGCCCCTGTACCCAGCTGCTCATATGCCACCAAATATCCCCAATGACTAATCTGTTTAAGAGCTAAATAATCTAAACATATTCTTGGATCTTTTAGAATGTCCAACATAGATCTGCATACCCGTGGCAATAGATCATCGCTTATAAGGGGCTAAGAACAGTGAGAAGGGGTTGATATGAGAGTCACATATGCGCTCATAGCAGTTGCAGCCGTTGCTATCCTAGGCTCCCTCGGTTATTGCTTCTACGAGTACAGCGCTGCTAGAGAGAACTTGAAAAACATATATATGAGTATAGCTTCGGCGGTGCCGCGGGGTGTTGGCCAAGATAGCATCACCCTTAAGCTGGGGATCAGGCTATATAATAATGGAAGCTCAACAGCATCTGTAGATAGGATCGTCTATGAGCTATATATAAGTGATACAAAGCTAGGGTCTGGAAGCTATAACGCCCATGTAGAGATCCCTGATAAAGGCGCTGCAACCCTAGATACGGATTTCATGATCAGCAGATCTGCTTTCGGAGAGATCTTCTACAAGATCGTATCAGGCTCTGGGTTCTCGATAAAGCTGAAGATCTATATGTATAGGAATACAATATTGGGAACTGTAGAAGAGATACGCGAAACATCATTTAAGATATAGAGAAGCCGCTTATAGGCTCGCTTAGCTATATACCCAGTAGTGGGCTAGACTATGTCGAGCGAGGTCCTGGATATCTCTGAGAGCGTTGTATCTGTAGCCGATATAAAGCTATTCGGCAAGTGGAGCTTTATAGGTGTTAATGTTAGAGACCCAAGCCTTAAGAAATATATATCGCTTAAACCAGTATTCCTCCCCCATACTGGTGGGAGGCATGAGCACAGAAGATTCGGCAAGGCTAGGGTTCCAATTGTCGAGAGGCTAATCAATAATCTGATGAGGAGGGGCAGAAATACTGGGAAGAAGGCCCTAGCCTATAATATAGTTAAAAATGCATTTGAGATAATAGCCCTGAAGACAAAGGAGAACCCAATACAGGTTCTTGTAAGGGCGATAGAGAATGCTGCTCCAAGGGAAGAGACCACAAGGATTATGTATGGAGGTATAATCTACCACGTAGCTGTCGATATATCTCCGATGAGAAGAGTCGATCTAGCATTGAGGCACATGGTGGAAGGTGCAAGGCTATGCGCCTTCAAAAGCATAAGACCCATAGAAGAGTGTTTAGCAGATGAGATTATAGCTGCAGCATCAAACGATCCCAAGAGCTATGCTATAGGCAGGAAAGACGAGATAGAGAGAATAGCGCTAAGCTCCAGATAAACAACCTCCTATAGTCTCGATAAGCTTGGTTCTCTTTGCATCAATTTCGTAGATCGTTATCTAGATTACGTTATAACTGAAAGCTTCGCCATTTATAGCGGGGACGAATAGAGAGATTTATATGTTTTGTTAATCCTGATCTTTTTGGAGGAGCTCTATTGCTTCTAGCGGTGAGGTTTGCCTACCCTTTCAATTGGAATGATGGTTAGTCCCGAGCCTGGGGCCATAAAGCTCCTCAGGAGATACAACACAGCCCTGAACTATGCAATAAACAAGATTCTGAGGCTGGATCTGAAGAGCATTGAGAGGGTTCATAACGCTCTATACAGAGAACTCAGAGAATAGTTCGACCTCCCATCAAGGGTTGCTAATGACTGCTATAGAGATGCCCTTGCAAATGCAAAGTCTTGGAGGAGTAATCCTAGGAGGGGGAGGAGGCCTAGTTAGGAAGCTATCAATGCTCCTACACCCAGGATCGGGATATAGGGTGAAAGAAGGATATGTGGAGATCTTAGGAGGGGTTAAACTTAAGATCATCGGCTGGGACAGGAGGTATGACCAGTATGAAAATGGAGAGGCAAGGCTAGTCCATAGAGAGGGGAAGATGATGCTTTGGATATCAAAGAAGATACCAAGGCCAGAGCCTTACAAGCCTAGGGATGTTATAGCTGTTGATATCAATGAGAGGAAGATAGTATATGGAGATGATAAGATAAACAAGGAGAGGGACACCAAGATCGATGAAGCCCATAGATGGAAGAAGCTTGCCGAGAATCTCCAGAAAAAGTATTCCTCTCCAAGGTATCCTGCATGGAGGAGGAGAAAAGCTATACCAAATAGAATAAGATCCTATCATAGAAAGTCTAGGGATATCCTGGAGGACTGGGCTAGGAAATCAGCCTTGGAGATCTTGGGGCTAGCTTTAAGACTTCAATATGCAGCTGCTAGAGAGGATCTCACAGGGCTGATAAACTCTCTGAGAAGGATCAAGAGCAAGGATCACAGGACAAAGCTCATAATAATGGGGTATTCAAGGCTTGGGAGATGGATAGACTGGCAGGCTATGAAGCGCAGAGCACCACTAGCAATAGTAGATCCTAATGGTACATCAACGAAATACCCACAATGCGATTCAAAGCTAGAGGAGAACGGATATAGAAGATTAAAATGCCCCAGATA